>CAYUME010000441.1:0-4840 GCA_964445475.1 uncultured Planctomycetia bacterium | reverse complement strand
GCGAGGCGGTTCATGTCGGAGGCTCCTGGAAGGTGTGGGAGGGGTTGGTCCGGACGGGCCCTCCGGCTTCCACCGGGCCCGGCCGGACAACCCCGAATTTGCGCGGGACACAGGACAGCGGATCGGGGTTGTCCGGCCCCCTTCCGATACGGCCCGGAAGAGGGCCGGACCAACCCCTCCCACCCGTCCCGCCTCACTTCTTCTCAATTGTCGCCACCGCCGCGGAGAGCGGGGGCAGCGTGAAGGCGACGGACCGCCCGTCCACCGTCGCCTCCCCCTTCTCCGGGCGCACGGCCTTCGGGTCGTCCAGCGTGTTGCGGGCCTGGAGCGAGCCGGGGGCCACGACCTGCAGTGACGCCCCGCCCACGTCGAATCCGCCGCCGACGGTCACCGTCACGGGCGTCGCCGCCTCCGTCGGGTTGACGGCCTTGACGAAGACGCGTTTCCCGTCGGCGGACCGCGACGCGGTCGCGTTGAGCCCCTTCAGGTCCCCCGCGATCGCCAGAAGGCCGGGTCCGTAGTGGTCCCGCCAGAGCTTCATGACGACGTAGTTGGGCGCGGGAAACCACGTCCGGTGGTCGAAGTTGACGAAGGCGTTGTCCCACGCGCTGGCCGAAACGTGGCGGAGGAAGAGCGCCGGGCCGCCGATCTCGAGGACGTCCCCGCACCGCTCGAAGGCGTTCAGGATCCCGCCGCAGTAGAGCCCCGTCCGCCAGTCCGTGCTCTGGGCGTTCCACTCCGAGACGTAAAGCTTCAGCTTCGGGTTCTTCGACGCCGCGATCAGCTCCGCCGTCCGGCGGAAGAAGGCCTCGTAGGCCCGCGGGCCGTCGGCGAAGCGGTTCGGGCTCTCGTAGTGGTGGATGCTGAGATAGTCGATCGGTTCGGCGCACCGCTCGACCAGGACGCGGTTCCAGGCGAGGCCGTTCCCGCCGTCCCCGTAGCCGGCGCTGCCGCAGGCGGCCAGCTTGATCGAGGGGTCGGCCTTCCGCATCGCGGGGGCGAACCGGTTGACCCACGCGGCGTACGTCTCCGCCCCCATGTGCCACGTCTCGTTGTCGATCTCCCAGTATTTCACGCCGTAGGGCTCGCGGTGGCCGTTGGCGGCGCGGACCTTGCCCCACGCCGAGTCGGCCGGGCCGTTGCAGTACTCGATCCAGTCGAGGACCTCCTTCAGGAAGTCGTTGTCGAGGACGTCCCGGTTCCAGTCCGGCGTGCCGATGTTGACGACGATCAGCGGCTCGGCGCCGACCGCCCGGCACATCGCGATGAACTCGTCCGTCCCGAAGGAGTTGACCTCCTTGTCGTCCCACATGGACCTCGGGTGCGGCCCCCGCTTGTGCTGCGGGCCGATGCCGTCCTTCCACCGGTAGGGCGAGGCGAAACAGCCGCCCGGCCAGCGGATGACCGGGGGGCGGAGGTCGGCGATGGCCTTCAGCAGGTCCGGCCGGAAGCCGCCCGCCTGCCGCCACGGCTCAGGCACGAGGCTCACCTGGTCGATCCAGGCCGTGCCCGTCCCGCGCACGCCCACCCGGAGGGCGGCGGCGTCCGAGGCGGCGGAGGGCTTCAGCTCGACGGGGAATTCCTTCCACGCCGCGCCCGGCGCGGGGAGGGCCTGCTCGGTGAGGAGCGCGTCGCCGTCCACCAGCCGGACGACCAGCCCGCCGGGCGCCTCGCCGCGCGCCCAGATCGAGCCGCGATAGACCTCGCCCGCCCGGATGCAGAGCGGCTGCTGGGAGACGCCCGCGAGGTCGCCGCCCGCCTCGATCTTCCGGCACTTCGCGCCGTTCAGCGCCTCCTCCGCCGAGGAGGAGACGGTGCCGTTCCCGAAGGACCGCCAGCCCGGGGCGGCGCCCGCGTCCCCCGGAGGGAGGGGCGGCAGCCCCTCGTGCAGCGTCCTCCCGTCGAGCGAGACGACCTTGATGTTGCGGAACTGCGCCTGGGTGCTCCACGTTCCGATGCCGGCACGGCCGCGCGCAGGTCCCTGGCCGTCGTCGGTGTAGTCGATGACGGGATCGCCGTCGAGCCAGACGCGGACGCGCGGGCCCTCGCACCGGGCGCGGATGCGGTACCACCGCCCCGTCTCGATCGCCCCGTCGCGGCGCCGGGTGACGGCGCCCCATCGGTCCTTGCCCTTGACGCCGCGCTCGAGGGCATGCCCCTGGTTGCCCCAGCCGCCGAGGTTGGCCCAGAAGAACTCCTTCTTGTTGAGCGCGCGCAGGAGGACGAGGAACCCCTCGTCGCCGCCGGTCTTCCGGGCCTCGAGCGTGAGCTCGTAGTCCGCCCAGGCCGGGTCGCCGAAGGTCAGCCGCACGTCCGCCGACGCCCCTTCCTGCGCCAGACAGTCCCCGTCCCGCTTCCAGGCCACCCCCGCCCCGCCGCCCTCGAAGCTGCGGTCCCAGACCAGCTCGCCCCAGAGACCGCCGTTGACGGAGTGGTAGATGTGCTCGAGGAAGTGGCCGTAGATCTTCTCGTCGACGCGGTGCGCGACCCGGTCGGGGTCGATGGCCACCGCGACGGGCTCGGCGGTGGCCGGCGCCGGGAGGATCACGAGTCCGGCCGACGCCAGGATGCGAAACATGACGGGCTCCGGAAAAGGGGATGGGACGTCCGCTCGGGTCCGCGGTGACGCCGTGCCGCGTTCCGTCCCGCGCGCGGCGCCGGGCGCCGTTCATTGTTGGGCCTTCAGGCGCAGCACCGTGAACGAGTTCGCCGGAAAGCGGTGCGTGAACGTCGCGCCGGCGCCGGCGACCGTCCGCGTCACCGGCGTGACGCAGGTCGGCGCGTCCAGGGTGTTCTCGTCCTCGCGGTTCCCCGCCAGCACGACGGCCGTGGCCTCGGGCGACACGCCCGTCGCGCCCTGCAGGTCGAGCGTCAGGGCCTGCTCCCCCTCCGAGACGTTGACCACCTTGACGAGGATCTCGCCGGTGGCCCGGACGCGGCTGGCGGTGGCGTAGACGGGGAGGAGCGGCTTGACCGCGTCGGTCGCCTCGGTGACGAGCGATCCGTCCATGAAGCAGCGGATGGACTTGCCCTTCACCTCGACGCGGACGTCGTACCAGCGGCCGGTCTCCACGGTGAGGGGGGCGTTCTCGCCGAGGATCCCCTTGCCGCCGTCGCTGGCCCGCTCGAGGGCGCTGTGGCTGTTGCCCCAGCCGCCGACGTTCCACCAGATCCAGTTGGCGTCGTCCTGGACGCGGAAGAGGATGAGGAAGCCCTCGGCGCCGCCGAGCTTGCGCGCCTTGACCGTGAAGGTGTAATCGGTCCAGCGCGCGTCGCCGATGACCGCCCGGCAGTTCTCGGTGTGGGCCGCCTGGCGGAGGACGCCGTCCACCGCCTTCCAGTCCCCGTGGAGGAAGCGCCACCCCTTCGCGTCGCCGGGATTCTCCAGGAGCACCTTCCCCCCCTGGGTCACGCGGATGTCCTTGAACTCGGCCTGGGTCAGCCAGGCGCCGACGCCGACGGCACCGCGCAGGCCCTTCGCCGGCTCGTCGGCCACCGGCTGCGGCTCGACGGCCACGGGCAGGACGACGTCGCCGCGGTGCTCGCTGAACATCTTCTGGACGTAGTAGGAGGGGAGGCCGTAGACGCGGGAGGAGTCGAAGTTGATCAGGTCGGGATTCCAGCGCCGGTGGTTCATGTTGACGAAGAGGGGGGCGTAGGAGGACATGATCACGACGTCGCTGTTCCGCTCCAGCCCGGTCATGAAGGCGGCCTCGCCGAGGGCGGCTCGGAGGTTGCCGAAACCGCAGTTCTGGGTGACGGCGTATTCGCCGACGTAGACCTTGTAGCCGTCGCGCCGGTAGGTGTCGTACTTCGTCGCGTTCTGCATGAAGAACTCGGGGGTGCTGTAGTAGTGCTCGTCGACGATCTCGATCGGCCGGTTGCCGGGGACGCCGCCCCAGGCGTTGGCGACGAGGCGGACGTCCGGGTACTTCGCCTTGATCGCGTCATGGAAGAGGGCGTAGCGCTCGAAGTAGGCCGGCCCGCCGTTCTCGTTGCCGATCTCGATGTATTTCATGTGGAAGGGCGCGGGGTGGCCGGCCTTCGCCCGCACGGCGCCCCAGGTGCTGTCGGCGGGGCCGTTGGCGTACTCGAGGGCGTCCAGGGCGTCCTGGACGAACTCGCCCATCCGGTCCATCGGCACGTTCTCGCGGTGGGACATGCCGCAGTTGATGACGAAGAGCGGCTCGGCGCCGAGGTCCTCGCACATCTGGAGGTACTCGTGGTAGCCGAGGCCGTTCGTGGCCGAGTAGTCCCAGATGTTCCACTGCGTCCAGCGGTCGCCGATGTCGCCGATCGTCCGCTTCCAGCGCGAGGCCAGCTCCATCCGGTCGCCCTCGACCCAGCAGCCGCCGGGGAAGCGGACGAAGGCGGGCTTCAGCCCCGCCAGCATCTCCGCGAGGTCCGGCCGCAGGCCGTTGGGCCGCCCCTTCCAGGTCTCCTTCGGGAAGAGGGAAACGACGTCGAGCCAGAAGGTCCCCGCCTTCGCCCCGGTGACGACAAGCCGGGCGTGCGGATCGGTGGCGCGGGAGATCAGGGCCGCCGTGTGCCGCGTCCAGCCGGGCCCGATCCCCTCCACGACCGCCTCGGCGTGCACGGTCCCGGCGGCGTTCTCGAGCGCCACGCGCAGGGGGCCGGAGAACCCGCCGGCGCCCCGGGCGTAGAAGGCGAGGTCGTACTGCGCGCCCTACTTCAGGCCCATCCCCCCCCAGCCGTCGTTGACGGCGCCGACGCCGGCGCCGGGGGCCTCGACGTCGATGCGGAGCGAGCGCCGGTTCTTTTCGCTGACGGGCTTCGCCGTGTCGATCTCCATCGCCCCGCGCCCGCCGCCGCGGCAGAC
>CAYUME010000440.1:272-4855 GCA_964445475.1 uncultured Planctomycetia bacterium | reverse complement strand
AGGTCCGCCTCGAGCGTCGCCCCGTTCTTCAGCTCCACCGCCACGCGCCCGCCGGCGTCCCGGAATGCAGCCGCCGCCGTCCCGAGATGCAGGCGCACGCCCTTCCGGCGCAGGTGCTCCTCCAGCGGCGTCACCATCTCCGGGTCGATCGGGGGGAGGATCCGGTCCGCCATCTCGACGAGGTCGACCGCGAGCCCGCGGTGACGCAGGTTCTCCGCCATCTCGATGCCGATGTAGCCGCCGCCGACCACGACGGCAGCCTTCGCCCCCGCGTCCACGCGACCCTTGAGCGCATCCATGTCCTCGACGTTCCGGAGGACGAGGACCGCGGGGTGGTCGATGCCGGGGATCGGCGGGCGGAGGGGGACCGCGCCCGGGCAGAGTCCCAGCTTGTCGTACGGCTCGTCGTATTCGCGCCCGGCGGCGAGGTCCCGGATGCGGATCCGTTTGGAAGCCCGGTCGATGGCAAGGACCTCGTGGCCGGTCCGGACATCGAGATTCAATGCGTCCCGGAGGCTTTCCGGCGTCTGGAGGAGGAGCTTGTCGCGGTCCTGGATGACGCCGCCGACGTGGTAGGGGAGACCGCAGTTGGCATAGGAGACGTGGCGGGATCGCTCGAGGACGACGATCTCCGCCGACTCGTCGAGGCGGCGCGCGCGGGCCGCCAGGGACATGCCCGATGCCACGCCGCCGATCACGACCAGTTTCATGGGGGCTCCATTATGAGTCTATACCGTCTTTCTTCAGAGATCCCCGGGCTGGCGGGCGGTTACGCCGCGCCGGCAAGCGGTCCCGCGCTCCTCGGTGAGCGGGCAGCGTGGAGGGTCCGGCTGATCAGGCGGGGGGGGGGCCGGCAGAGGGAGACAGGGACCGGCGCAACTGGGCTTTCGCCCGCGAGAGGTGGGACCGCAGGGTCCCTTCGGGGAGGCCCGACGCGCGGGCGATCTCGGCGCAGGGGATGCCTTCGATGACCGCCAGGGTGAGGACGGCGCGGGCCGCCTCCGGGAGCGCGTCGAGGGCCCGGAGGAGGCGGTCGTCCCCTATTTCAGCCGGCGGCGATTGCAGGTCCGGGGCGGAAGGCTCCGCGCCGACGGACTCGAGCGAGAGCGGATCCCGCCCCTTTTTGCGCGCCCGGTCGCGGAATGCGTTCAGGACGATCGTCAGGAGCCACGCTTTCGCGTCCGTGCCGGGCGTGAAACGGCCGAAGGCGGCCCAGGCGCGAAGGAAGGTCTCCTGGGTGAGGTCGTCGGCGTCGGCGCGCCGACCGCCGCAGAGGCGCTCTGCGAGAAAGGCCACGGAGGCCAGGTGGGGGAGGGCCTCGTGTTCGAAGACCTTGTGACGATCCGCCGACATGGCGACACTCTAGGGAGGGGGACCCGGGGAGTCAAGGACAGGAAGGATCGGACCGGGAAAAGGGAAGCCGGGTGTCAACGGGGGCAACGGCGAAGAAACCCGCGGATGCAACCGCCTTGACAGTCCATCCCTGTTCTGGCAGTAATGGACGCATGCTGGGCATGATGATGGGTTTGAAGGACAAGTTGAAGGTCGCGGTCCTCATCGCGGTCGGCGTCTATTTTCTCGCCTTCCTCGGCTTCAACATGGAGCAGGCCGTCATCGACTTCATCCTCTTCGAGGTCAAGATGCCCCTGGTGTTTCTGATCCTGTTCTCGGCCTTGGTGGGGGCCGCCCTCGTCCTGGGGTTCTCCACCCTGCAGTCGTACCGGCGGAAGCGGGATGACGTGAAGGTTGTCGACGTGAAGCCGGATGAGGCGAAGCCGTGACGCGTGGAGGAAGGCCCCGGAGGAGCCCGTTCCCGCTCCCGGGGCGTTCCGCCTCCAGCGAAGGGGGAGAGGCATGACGCAAATCGAGATCATCAACGTCGACAGCCGCAGGAAGATCGAGCTGGGCGAAGCCCCGCTGACGATCGGCCGGTCCCGCATCTGCCAGTGCCGGGTGAACGACAAGTCCCTCTCCCGCGAGCACATGGAGATCCGGAAGAAGGCGGACGGCCACTGGGTCAAGGACCTCGGGAGCCGCAACCGGACCTTCGTCAACGGCCTGAAGGTCGAGGGCGAGATGCAGCTGCGGGCGGGGGACCGGATCACCGCGGGGCGGACGCTCATTCTCTTCGACCCGACCCCCGAGCAGAGCTCGGCAGCGAGACCGGTCGGGACCGCGCCCGCCAAGCCGGCCGCGCCGGCCGCCGAAACGCCGGCCGCCGGAACGCCGGCCGCCGGAGCGTCTGCGAAGCCGGCCTCGCCTCCGCTGGCTCCGGGAGAGTGGGCGGCTTCGCCGCCGCCTGTCGCCAAGTCTCCCGGCGAGGGGACGGCACCCCTCGCGAAGCTGGCCGCTTCGCCCGCCGCCCCTGCGGCGGAAGCCGCAGCCACTGCGCCGGGCTGGAAGACCGGGCTCATCGTCGCCGTGGTTCTGCTCGGCTCCTTTATTGCCGCCCTGGTGATCTGGCTGCTCGTTTTCGGCAACGGATAGGCGGACGTCGGCAACGGGGTCCCCGTCCCATGCCACGCGTCGGGAACCGCGACGGAGAGGATTCCTCCGGGGCCCGGTGGGGCGGCGAGGCCTCACCGGGGGCAGGGAGGCACCGGTCATGGCGTTCTTCGATGTGACGGATCCGATGGGGCGACGCCAGCTCGATCTGAAGGGCGAGGTCCTCTCGTTCGGCCGGCTCCGGTCCTGCTCGCTCCAGCTCCGCGATCACGCCTGTTCCCGTTCCCACTTCGAGATCCGCGTGAAGCCCGACGGGCTCTGGCTCCGGGATCTCGGCAGCCGGAACAAGACCCAGCTCAACGGAAAGGCGGTCGCCGCGGAGACGAAGCTCAACCCGGGCGACGTGATCAAGGCCGGGCGGAGCACGCTGATCTTCGAGCCGCAGGACGCGACCCGGATGGCCCCGGTGATTTCCGGTAAGGGCCCCGAGATGAAAGGGTCGACCGTCTCCGCCCAGGCGACGAAATCGACGCTCCCGGGAGCGCCGGGTGCGGTCCCGGCGAAGGCGAAGACCCCCGTCCTTCCGGTGCCCGCTGGCAAGCCGGCCACGAAGCCGCCTGCGAAGCCGGCCGCGATCCCCGGCTCGAAGCCGTCTGTGAAACCGGACGTGTCGGAGAAGGGGGGGAGGTCGGGGCCGGCTGACGACGCGACCCGGCTGGCGCCGGCCATTCCCGCTCCGGGTCCCCACAAGCCGTCTGCCGCCGTGGAGAAGCTCGCGCGGTCCGAGGGCGCCGGGGTTCCCAGGGCGACCCCCGTCCTCCCGACGCCGGCGTCGCCCGCTCCCCGGCCTGTCCCGAAGTCCGCGCCGGAGCCCGTCCAGCCGTTCGTCCCCGGGCCACCGCGACGCGCAGAGGATCTGGCGAAGGATTTTGCCGGAGGAGGAGACCCCGTCCCCGTGGGGAAGCTCGAGGAGACGCCGTCGGCGGGAGCGCCGCCCGCCGACCCGGCGAAGGCGCCCGAGCCTGAGCCTCCCCCCGTCCCGAAGACGCCGGTCCCGGCTCCGCCCCCGGCGGACGCCCCTGGCGGCGAGGCGCCCGCCCCTCCGCTGGATCCCGACACGCCGCCCGCGCTCAAGGCGCTCCCCCGTGAGGATGCGAAGGACCCGACGTGAAAAAAAACGGCGCGGCAAGGCCGCGCCGGTGTGCCGTCCGGATCCGTCGCACGCGCAGTCTACGTCCCCTCCTGCCAGCTCTGCACGTACTTCGCCTGTTCCTCCGTCATCCGGTCGATGGGGATGCCCATCGTCTTCAGCTTGAGGCGGCAGATGTCCTTCTCGATCTCGACGGGGACGTTCAGGACGTCGACGTTGAGGGCGCCGCGGTGCCGGACGCACCACTCGGTCATGAGGGCCTGGGTGGCGAAGCTCATGTCCATGACCATGGCGGGGTGGCCCTCGGCGGCGGCCAGGTTGACGAGACGGCCCTCGCCGATGACGTAGATCGACTTCCCGCCGCGCAGGACGTACTGGTCCACGTTGGCGCGGACGCCCCGGACGACCCGGCGCGCGAGGGCGCTGAGGTCGTCGAGGTTGATCTCCACGTTGAAGTGACCGGAGTTGGCGACGATCGCCCCGTCCTTCATGGCCTGGAAATGCTCCCCCCGGAGGACGCTCTTGTTGCCGGTGACGGTGACGAAGAGGTCCCCGCGCCGGGCGGCCTGGGCCATGGGGAGGACCTCGAATCCGTCCATGGTGGCCTCGAGGGCGCGAAGGGCGTCGACCTCGGTCACGATCACCTTGGAGCCCATGCCGCGGGCGCGGGCGGCGAGGCCGCGGCCGCACCAGCCGTAGCCCGAGACGACGACCGTGCGGCCGGCGAAGAGGATGTTGGTCGCGCGGAGGACGCCGTCGACCGAGGACTGGCCGGTGCCGTACCGGTTGTCGAACATGAACTTGGTCGTCGCGTCGTTGACGGACACGACGGGGATCCGGAGGGCGCCGTCCCGGGCCATGGCGCGCAGCCGGATGACGCCCGTGGTCGTTTCCTCCATCGAGGCGATCAGCCCGTCGATCAGCTCCGTCCGCTTCGTGTGGATCGTCGAGACGAGGTCGGCGCCGTCGTCGAGCGTGAGGGTGGGCT
>CAYUME010000440.1:0-262 GCA_964445475.1 uncultured Planctomycetia bacterium | reverse complement strand
ATGGATGTGGCGGTAATAGCGCGCGGCGTTTTCGCCGCGGACGGCGAAGGTGGGGATGCCGTAGTGCTTGACGAGCGCGGCGGCGTTGTCGTCCTGCGTGGAGAGGGGATTGGAGGCGCAGAGGGCGACCTTCGCCCCCCCCGCCACGAGGGTGCGCATGAGGTTGGACGTCTCCGTCGTCACGTGGAGGCAGGCGGCGACGCGCTGGCCGCGGAGGGGCTTCTCCTTGGCGAACCGAGCGCGGATGCTGCTCAGGACCGGC
>CAYUME010000439.1:2173-4855 GCA_964445475.1 uncultured Planctomycetia bacterium | reverse complement strand
GGACACGAAGGTCGAGCGGCAGTATATCGACAACCGCGACTACGAGGGGCTGGACGCCTTCATCCTCCGGCACCTGATGGGCGTGCGGTAGCCGCGAAGGCCGCGGAGCGACCGGGCCACGAAGCGCAGGGAGAACACGAAGGCGGTGCGGAGCGGCGGCACGGGCTCGGCTTGAACGGGAGGACGCCATGGGGAGCGCGGCAGAGGTCGTGGCGGCGGGGCACATCTGCCTGGACATCACGCCGCCGTTCACGGAGACGGGGGCGCAGGCGGCGATCGTCCCCGCCGGCCTCGTCTTCGTCGGCCCGCCCGTCGTCTCCACCGGCGGCTCCGTCGCCAACACCGGCCTGGCCCTCCACCGTCTCGGCGTCCCCGTCCGTCTCATGGGCAAGGTCGGCGACGACCTCTTCGGCCGCGCCATCCTCGACGTCCTCCGCCGCCACGGGCCGGCTCTCGCCGACGGCATGATCATCTCGCCCGGCGAGGCCTCCTCCTACACCGTCGTCCTCAACCCGCCGGGGCTCGACCGGTGCTTCCTGCACTGCACGGGGACGAACGACACGTTCGGGCCCGACGACGTGACGGACGCGCGGCTGGCGGGCGCCCGGCTCCTCCACTTCGGCTACCCGCCGCTCATGCGCCGGATGCGCGAGCGGAGCGGCGGAGCGCTGGCTGCGATCCTCGGGCGCGCGAAGGCGCTCGGCCTGGCCACCTCGCTCGACATGGCCCAGCCGGACCCCAACTCGGAGGCCGGCCGCCTCGACTGGCCCGCCCTCCTGGCGAACATCCTCCCGCGCATCGACGTCTTCCTCCCCAACCTGGAGGAGACCCTCTTCATGACGGACCGGGCGCGGCTCGACCGCCTGCGGGCGGAGGGCGGGGCGGCCGGCGTCTTCGCGAAGGTCGACCGGGCGCTCCTGCGCGCGACGGCCGACCGGCTCCTCGGCTGGGGCGCCGCGCTCGTCGTCCTCAAGCTCGGCGACCGCGGGCTCTACGTGAAGGCGACGGCCGACCGCGACCGGCTCGCGCGGGTCGGCGGCGGCCTCCTCCCCGCGGCGGCCTGGGCCGGCCGCGAGGGGCTCGTCCCCTGCTTCCGGGCCACGGTCGTCAGCACGACAGGGGCGGGCGACACGACGGTGGCGGGATTCCTGGCCGCGCTGTTGAAGGGGCTCCCGCCGGAGGAGGCGATGACGATGGCCGTGGCCGTCGGGGCCTGCAGCGTGGAGCAGGCCGACGCGACGGGCGGCGTGCCGGACTGGGAGGCGGTGCGTCGGCGCGTGGCGGCCGGCTGGGAGCGCCTGCCGTTGACGATAAGCTGAACGAACGGCCACGGCGCCAGGCGCGCCACGAAGGGACGGATCCGAGTCGTCCCCGCGGCGAAAGGCCATGGCGCCATGGCGGTTCATTTCCGTTGTGTGGTTTTGACTGTCCCGAGAAGGAGGAGGACGTCATGAGCGAGACCCCGAAGGGTGCGACGACGCGTCGCGAGTTCGTCCGGGGCGCGGGCACGGCCGCCGCCTCGGCGCTGGCCGCCTCGGCCATCCCGTACGTCCACGCCCAGGGCACCGAGGAGGCGACCCAGATCGCCCTCGTCGGCTGCGGCGGGCGCGGCGGCGGCGCGGCCTCCAACGCCCTCTCCGTCAAGACCGGCCCGACCAAGGTCGTGGCCCTCGCCGACGTCTTCCCCGACCGGCTCAAGGGCGCGGTCGGCCACCTGAGCAAGCACTTCGCCGCCAAGTTCGACGCGCCCGAGGACCGGCGCTTCATCGGGCTCGACGCCTACAAGAAGGCGATGGACTGCCTCAAGCCCGGCGACGTCGTCATCCTCACCACGCCCCCCGCCTTCCGCTGGCTCCACTTCACGTACGCGATCCAGAAGGGCCTGAACGTCTTCATGGAGAAGCCGGTCACGGTCGATGGCCCCTCCACCCGCCGCATGCTCAAGCTGTCGGAGGAGTCGAAGAAGAAGAACCTCAAGGTGGGCGTCGGCCTCATGTGCCGCCACTGCAACGCCCGCCGCGCGCTCTTCGACAAGATCAAGGACGGCGCGATCGGCGACCTCGTCGCCCTCCGCGCCTACCGGATGCACGGCCCCATCGGCTTCTTCTCCTCCGGGCCCAAGCCGGGCAACCTGTCGGACACGATGTACCAGATCCAGCGCTTCCACAGCTTCCTCTGGGCCAGCGGCGGCTGCTACAGCGACTTCTACATCCACAACATCGACGAGTGCTGCTGGATGAAGGACGCCTGGCCGGTCAAGGCCCAGGCCAACGGCGGCCGCCACTACCGCGGCGACGCCATCGACCAGAACTTCGACAGCTACTCGGTCGAGTACACCTTCGCCGACGGCTCCAAGCTCCTCCTCTACGGCCGCTGCATGCACGGGGCCTGGGGCGAGTTCGCCAGCTACGCCCACGGCACCAAGGGCTGCGCCCAGATCTCCGCCGGCGGCCACCACCCCGCCCGCTGCCGCATCCACAAGGGGCAGGACCTCGACAACAAGGGCGACATCGCCTGGTCCTACAACGAGGGCGAGCCCGACCCCTACCAGCTCGAGTGGGACCGCCTGATCGACGCCATCCGGAACAACAAGCCGCACCACGAGGTCGAGCGCGGCGCGATGGCCAGCCTCGTGACCTCGATGGGCCGCATGGCCGCCCACACCGGCCAGATCGTCACCCT
>CAYUME010000439.1:0-2163 GCA_964445475.1 uncultured Planctomycetia bacterium | reverse complement strand
GCGCCGGACCTGGAGAAGCTGACCGCCGACGGCCCGGCCCCGCTGCAGGCCGGCCCCGACGGCAAGTACCCCGTCCCGATGCCGGGAAAGACGACGAAGCGAGAGTATTGATCGGCGGGCGCCGCGCGGCGTGATGCGCGCAGCGCGCCCCCCGGCGACGGGGGGCCGCGTGCGTTTCGGGATGTTGTGCATTGCGGCCGCCTGGCCCCCTTTTCAGAAAGGAGCCGACATGAGCCAGCTGCTTTCCGCCGAGTTCTGGCAGAATGTCTTCCACCGCGCGATCGACTGGTCGATCCAGACCCTGCCCGCGATCGTTGTCATCTGCGCCCTGGCGGTTGTGCTGCTGCGCCTGGTGGCTTTCTCCGTGTCCCGCCTGAAGCGATGGATGATGCTTCGAGCCGAAAAAAGCGCCGAGACTTGTCCGAATGTCGACATCCGCGAGACCGAGAAGCGCGTCGACACGCTGCTGGGAATCCTGCGCATGACCGCCCGCATTGCGGTATGGGCCGTGATCGGGATGCTGCTGCTGCTCAAGCTCGGCGTGGATGTCGCCCCGCTGATCGCCGGAGCCGGCATTGTCGGCCTGGCGGTCGGCTTCGGCGCGCAGGAGCTGGTGCGGGACGTGATCAGCGGCTTTTTCATGCTGCTGGAGAACCAGGTTCGCACGGGCGATGTCGCCATCGTCAACGGCACGGGGGGGCTGGTCGAGGCCATCGGCCTGCGCACGATCACGCTGCGCGACTGGAGCGGAACGGTGCACGTGGTTCAGAACGGCAAGATCAGCTCGCTTTCCAACATGACCAAGGAGTTCTCCTTTTCGGTCTTTGAAATAGGCGTTGCGTACAAAGAGGACACGGATGCGGTGGTGGAGGTCATGAAGGCCGTGGGGGCGGAGCTGCGCGCCGACCCGGCTTATGCCGGTCTCATCCTGGAGCCGCTGGAGGTGGCCGGGGTCGACAGCTTCGGCGACAGCGCGGTGGTGATCAAGGCCCGCTTCAAGACCCGGCCGATCCAGCAGTGGAACGTGGGCCGCGAATACCGCCGCCGGCTGAAAAAGGCCTTCGACGGAAAAGGCATCGAGATCCCGTTCCCGCACCGGACCATCTACTGGGGCGAACAGATCAAGCCGCTGGTGCTGCAGTCCGGCGAAAAGGCCGGCGGCCCCGTGACGCAAACCGCGGGGTGACGGATCGCCTCGGTGGACGAGCACGGTGCATCGCCGCGGCGCAGGGACGCCCCGGGTCGTGCTCGGCGGACGGCGAACGACGCGGTGCGCAAAGCGGCCCCCCGGCAACGGGGGGCCGCGTGCGCTTGGGGGGTGCGGAAGGGGCCGGTCCGCCGTTCGAGGGACGGGGCGCCGGACCGGGTCGAGGACGGCCCCGCGCCGCTTGCCGACGCACGGAAAAGCCCGCCGCCGATCCCGGGACGCATGTCCGCCTCCGGCCGCGCGGGAACGGTGCCGGGGTCGTGGAAAGGGCCTCGTGGTGGGCTTTCCAGTACATTGAATGCCCGTTTGGCGGCCTTATCACACGTTTATCAGCATGTGCGTGGCGGCTGGCGGTCCGGGACGACGATCCCTTCAATACGGCCGCCTCACGCCGTTTGCGCATTCCCCGCCCGCCGTGCAGGATGCGGCACCAGCTCCCCGGCCTCCCCCCGTTCCCGGAGGCCCCCAGCGCGGTCGAACCGCAACCGAGAGTAGCCGCCAAGGGCACCAAGAGGCACGAAAAGAACGCCAAGAACAACACCTTGGCGTCCTCTCCGTTTACCTTGGCGATCTTGGCGGCATACTTTCTTCTCGCGGCGGCAAGGATTTGAAGATTAGTAGTACAGGACACCCCGCACCGCCGCCGCCCATGTCGAAGGCCACCGAGGGGGTCTCGAATTCGCTTCCAACCGCCCGCCTGTTTATATAATGTGAGAATCGACCCCTACTTGGAGAGCACCCCGTGCACGCCCCCACCCGCCGTGACGCGCTCCGCACCGGCCTGGCCGCCGGCGCCTGGGCCGCCCTCCCCGCCCCGCTCCGCGCCGCCGACGGCGGCCCCGGGTTCCGTCTCGGCACGGTCACGTACATGATCGGCGCCCAGATGGACCTCCCCACCCTTCTCGACGTCTGCGAAAAGTCGGGCATGGAGGGCGTGGAGCTGCGCACCACGCACA
>CAYUME010000438.1:0-4861 GCA_964445475.1 uncultured Planctomycetia bacterium | reverse complement strand
CGGCGCCTTGGCACCGCCCCGGTCCGTTCCGTCGCCTGCGGCCGGACGGCTCAGGCCGTCGTGCGCCGCGCGCGCCGCCTCCGGGCGATCCAGAGGAGGCCGAGGGGAAGCAGGAGGTCGATGCCGATGGAGCCGCAGCGGCTGCCGCCGCCGTCGTCGCCCGACGCGCCGCCGTCGCCGGCCGCGCCGAGGTCCACCCCCTCCTGCACCTCCCAGAGCGTCCGCCCGTCGGCGTCCAGCACCCCCTCGTCCGGGGTCCCATCCCCGTCCGTGTCCGGCTTCGCCGGGTCAAGCGCATAGGCCGGCTCGAAATCGTCCGTCAGCCCGTCCCCGTCCGTGTCCCCCTCGTGCTGCCAGCAGTCCGCCGGGATCGGGCCCTCCGCGTAGACCTCCGCCGCCATCCGCGCCAGATCGCTCCCCGCCGGCTCCGCCTTCCCCACCGCCCCCTGCACCACCACGAAGTAGTCGTCCTGCGACCCGCTCGCCGGCGCCTGCAGGTTGCCGCCCAGCACGAGATCCCCCGCCCCGACGCTCTTCTGATAGACCCGCATCGGAGACGGGCCGGCGTCCGTCGTCGTCACCGTATCCGATCTCGAGGTCCACCACCCGCTCAGCCACCCCGGCAGCGTCCCCTTCTTGTCGTACACCACGTAGACCGTCGCCGCCTTCCCCAGCCTCAGCGTCAGGTGACTCGACGTCGTCACCCCCTTGTCGTCGTTGGCGGTGCGCACCAGCACACCCCCGTTCAAGACCGTCGGCAGCGCCGTGATCACGTAGCTCCGGTCGATGTACGGCAAGGCCCCCGCCTGCGCCGTCCCCAGCGAGTACGGCTTCACCGTCGACACGTACGTCACCGCCACCAGCGCTCCCGCCGGGGCCGCGCTCGTGCCGGTGGCCACGTTGTCGATCTGCGCCGTGCACCCCACCCCGTTGTTGTGGCTCGTCACCGCCAGCCCCACGTACGCCGGCGTCCCCATCGCCATCGCCTGCGTCCCCACCCACTTCCACGCGTTCCCGTCCGCCGACCGGTACGCGCTGAAATTGCTCCCCTGCCTCACCAGCCTCACCCAGTACGGCGCCGCGATCCCGCCGTAGCCGGTGGTCGTGCTGGAGCCGGCCGGCGTCGTCCGCCGCTGGAAGGCGAAACCGTACGCGGGGGTCATCACCGCCATCGCGTGCCGGGCGTCGGCGTTGAGGCTTTCCCGCACCATCACCCCCGCCTTCGCCCACCCGTTCGTGTTCTCCACGCTGGCCACCCGCGCCTTGATCTCCCCGTCCCCCGTCAGCACCTGGTAGACATAGTGAAACCCGTCCGCCGTGTTCCAGATGTCCGCTCCCGACCCCTTCACCGTGAAGCTGGACCCGGTCAGGGAGTCGGAGCCCGCCACCCCCACGCTCCCGATGTCCCGCCCCGACCACGGATAGAGCTGGCTCTGCGGGACGATCTGCTTGGCCTGGCTGGCGCTCGACCACGCCAGCTTCGCCACCGCCCCGCCCCCGTTCTCGTAGTAGTCCATCCGCAGGTCCACCTTCCTGCCCGCCGTCAGCGCGATCGTCCCGCTCGACTCCGCCGGCGCCCGGTCCGCCCACGCGTCGATCAGCAGCTTCCCGTCCACCCAGAGCCTCACCCCGTCGTCGGTCGTGGCGTAAAAGGTGTAGGTCTGCGTGTACTGCGCCTGCACCGCCCCCGACCACCGGGCGGCGAAGGAGTCCACCCCGAGCTGGGCGTCCGGGGAGCCGCTGCCCCAGTCGAAGTTCACCGTCCCGTCCGTCCTCACGATCCGGGCGGCGGTGAAGTTGGCGTTGTCGAAGTACTCTCCCCGCAGCCCGATCCCGCTGCCGGCGGGCGGGGGCGGAGCCGGCGTCGTGGCGGACGCCTCGTTCGAGTAGGCCGAGTCGCCCCCGGCGTTCGTCGCCCGCACCCGGTAATAATAGGTCGTGGCGGCGGCCAGGCCCGTGTTCGACCAGGAGGTCGCGTTCGCCCCCGGCGTCGCCACCTGCCCCCACGCCCCCCCCGACCCCGTCTTCCGCTCCACCTTGAAGCCCGTCTCGTTCCCCGCGTTGTCCGTCCAGGCCAGATTGATCTGGCTCGTCGAGACCGACGTCGCCTTCAGGTTGGACGGCGCCGCGGGGACGGCGGTGCCGGGCTGGACCCAGCTGACGCCCGTCACCGTGAACGAGGAGCCGTCGGTCTTGGTCGCGTTGGTGTACGGGCAGTAGACGGACGACTTGAGGGTCCCGCTGGCGGTGTTGATCTGGATGAGCCGCGTGGGGTTGGTGGCGTTGTCGTGGTAGCACTGGAGGAACTGGTAGATCTTGTTTCCCTTCACCCCCGTGTCGGTCCGGTAGCCGTGGGAGCCGACATGGCCGCAGAAGACGAGACGGACGTTGGCGTACTGCTTGATCAGGTTGTCGAAGACGTACTGGGGGCTGTTGTCGCCGTAGCCGCCGTTGTTCTGCTGGAGGGTGCTGTCGCTGTTCAGGTGGGCGTGGGTCAGGATGATGACGTTGTGGTTCGGATGGTTCGCCACGACGGTCTTGGCCCAGTTGACGGGGCCGGTCCGCGCCCAGAGCTCGAGGTTGAGGACCATCCAGTTCAGGCCGCCCGCCGAGAAGGTGTGGTAGGCGTTGTCGATCTTGCCGGCCTCGTAGGTGCCGGTCAGGCTCCGGAAGCGGGTCGTCGGGAAATAGGCGTTGTACTTGGTGGTGTTGCGCAGGTTCGTATTGACGTTCCCCGGAGCGGCGCTGCCGCTGTCTTCCCGGACGGCGGCGGTGTCATGGTTGCCGATGCACGTCGCATACGGGAAGGAGGCGTTGTCGAGGGTCTTGAGCCCCTCGCTCATGAAGGCATACTGGCTGTCGAGGTTGAAGTTCATCATGTCGCCGCACTGCATCATGAACTTGATGTTCTGGGCGGCGCGGTTGTTGACGATCCACTGCAGCCGGTTCACGAACCGGGGACCGGAGGTCTCCTGCTGCACGTCGGGCAGGACGGCGAGGGTGAACGCGTCCTCGGCGGGCGCGGCGGAGGGCATCAGGACGCCCAAAGCCGCGGCGACGGCGGCGTGGAACCGGCGGGTGCTTCTCATGACGCCTCCTTCGGAAGGGGGTCGCTGACGGAAAGCGTTCTCAGTCGGCCCGGCGGCCGTCCCACCGCCCCAGGACGCGGAGCGACGCCCAGGGGAGGCGGGACAGGTCGGGCTTGTCTTTTGTCAGCCCGCCGGCCGTGTAGACGGCCCCGGGGTGGTCCTCGTCGGTCGCGTCCGGGGCGCGCTCGAAGAAGAACATCATCGAGTAGAGCTGGGTCCGGCCCACGCAGTAGGCGCCGTACTCCTGGAGCGCCCGGGCGATGGCGAGCTCCGCCGGCGCGAGGCCCGAGATCGCGGCCACGTCCACGGAAGGATCGAGCTGCACGCGGGCGCCGACGGGGATGGCGCCGGGGCCCGTATAGTTGCCGTCCGACTTCCGGGATGGATAGCGGAAGGCGCCCGCCCGGGCGTACTCGCTCGCGAAGGAGAGGGCGTGGTCGATGCGGCCCTGTCCGATCTCCCGGACGTGCACGAGACCGGCCAGCCAGGAGGCGCCGGCCGCGCCCGTGTAGGACGCGTCCGCCCCGTCCCCGTCCAGCGCGATGTGCCCGCCCCAGGCCGCCTGCACGTCGCGTCCCTTCCAGGCGAACTGGTAGAACTCCCACGTCCGGCGCGCGTGCCAGTCGACGACGACGAGGGTGGCATTGTTGCCCGTGGAGGGCTGCGCGCCGTCCGGCACCCGGACGCTTATCCCGGCGAACGGGGAGGTCCCCCACGGCCGGGTGCAGACGACGGTGCGGACGGACGTGCCCGCGTCGGCGTGATACAGGGGCACGGCATAGCGGAAGAGGGCCGCGGAAGGCCTCCGGCCGAGCCGGCGCGCGATCTCGTCGCTTTCGGGATCCAGCGCCGGCTCGAGCGGCAGGGACACGTTCCAGGGACTGGCGTCCGAGAACGGCCGGCCGGCGGTCGGACTGTACCGCGGCCGTGCCGGCGGCGGAGTCTCGACGACCGTCGGCGCCGGCAGAACCGGAGGGACGAGAGGAGACGGCGGGGTCGGCACGGACGGCGGGGCGGAACGGGGCGGGGGGGGGACGGGCTCGAGAAGCGCCAGGCGGCCTCCCTCCGTCGCCTCGGCGGAAGACCCCGCGACCACGTCCAGGTACTCGCTTCCGCTCGACCGGCTCAGCCGCACCGTTCCTTCTGTCACGTCCAGACGGGTGACCCGGTCTTTCACGCCGAGCCGCAGGCACGTTCCCACCACCAGGGCTTCCGCGTGGGGCGTATGGAAGCGCATGGCCCGGCCCGGCCCCTGCGGGGCCACGGAGGCCTCCAGCCCGCCCTGCTCCAGCCGCACCACCTTGGCGCCGTCGTCCAGGCCCAGCTCCGCGATCGTGCCGCCTCTCAGGTCGAGCGTGGTGGCCTCCGCGCGATACAGCAGGCGAAGCTCCGACCCTCGCGTGTCCAGGCGGTCGCCCGTCACCAGCACCGTCTCGGGCAGGGCCTGCCGCTCGACGCCGTTCCGGATCACGACCGGCGCCCCGGCGGACTCCACCAGCGGCTCGACCTGGAGGAGACGGGCCAGCTCCGCGACCGGGGGACGGGGATCGACCTTCGGGGAGGAGAGGCGGTACGCGGCGTACGCCGTGACGGCCAGGGCCACGCCGGCGGCCACCGCCGCGCGCAACCGGAGATTCGGCGCGTCCGGCTGCAGGCGGCGCGCGCGCAGGGACGGCGAGCTGACGACCCGCAGGTCCCGCCGGGATCCCGTCCGATTCGCGGCCAGGCGCCGGGTGGTCGTAGATCAGGTGGCCTCCCTGACGGATGCCTCT
>CAYUME010000437.1:0-4868 GCA_964445475.1 uncultured Planctomycetia bacterium | reverse complement strand
TTCCTCCTGTTCGAGGAAGGCAGACTGCAACAGGCTCGCGACCAATTCGACCGAGCGGTCAACCTCGACGCCACGTTCGCCGACGCCCACTTCAACCTGGCCATGGCCGAATTGCGGCTCGGCGGCTGCAACGAGGCCAAGAACCACCTACCCGACTACCTCGCCATCGAGCCCAGCGGACCCTGGGCGGACTTGGCGCGCGCGCGACGCGAGGCCCGCAAACTCCCGGGCGCGTGCGGTGAAGACCATCGAGTAGCCCGCGATCCGGGCGCCGCTCGCCGCGATCTGATCCGCCGCACGTTCCGTGTCCGCCGCCTCGTTGAATACGACCGGAACGACCTCGTGTCCGTCCGCCGCGAGCGCCCCCCAGAGGTAGCGGATCGCGAGGTTCTCCTCAAGCTCGGCGCCGACCAGGACGATGCGCACGGCGTGCCTCCCCCGATCCGGAGCGTTTCATCGAGGCCGAGTTCGGACGGGTCCTCCGAAGAAGAATCCCCCCTCACACCCTTTTGGTTACAGCCGGTGGGGCCCCTTCACGGGCCAGCGTGCCGCGCCGGGCCTCACCCCGTCCGCCGCCCGGTCGCGACGCGGGCGGCGCGGGCGGCCGAGCGCACCAGGGAGTCGTTCGTCAGCAGCCCCGCCCCCCGCCCCCAGAGCGTGCCCGGGTCCACGCGCGAGACGAGGGCGCGGGCGGCCCCGGCCAGCAGGTCCCCCAGCGGGTCCGGCCGGAGCCGCGCCAGCACCGCCTGCGCGAACGCGCCGTCGCGCGCGGCTGGCCCCAGCGTGTACCGCGCCGCCCGGCCCAGCCCGCACGCGTCCAGGTGGGCGGCCGTCCGCGCCGGATCGAGCCGGAACCGCGCGGCGAGCCGCGCGACATCCCGACCCGCACGGACCGCCGTCTCCGCCATGTGGTCCGACGCCGCGTGCCCCACCGCGTGCGCCAGGGCGTCCAGCGGATCCGGCAGCACCACCGGCGCGCCGAAGAGCTCCCGGTCCGGCCGCCCCCGCGCAAAGACCGCCGCCGACGTCAGCCGGTACCGCCCCGGCCCGAAGAGCTCCCGGTGCAGGTCCAGCGACACCGGCGTCCAGGACGGCCAGAGCGTCGCCTCGGTCGGGCACTGCGGATTCACCCCGCCGGTGCAGCCCGCGCTCCGGAGCGCCCCGATCGCCGACTCGAACTGCGACGACGGCACGAGCAGATCCACGTCCGACCCGAGGCGCTCCCACGGGACATCGTACACCCACCGCGCCAGCAGCGCCCCCTTCAAGGGCATGACGGGAATGTTCGCCGCGGCCAGCGCCTCCGCCGCCTGGTGGACCAGCGTGTGGCAGACGAGCTCGTGGGCGGCGCGCCCCAGGGCGGAGTCGTCCGGATCCCGGGGAGGGGGGACCGGGGGGTCGGGAGACGGTGCGCGCCCGGCGCCGGGTTCGGGAACGGACATGGGGACACGGCTAAAAGGGACGGGCGGATCCCGAAGCCTCTCAACGGGCCGCCACCGCGTACAGCGTCTTCATGGTGGCCACGTACAGGACTCCGTTGGCGGCCGTGACCGTCGCGTGGATCGGGCCGTCCAGCTTGACCGAGGCCAGGACCTGCTTCTCGCGCGCCGCGGCCAGGACCCAGAATTGCCCGCGGCGCGTCCCGACATAGACTTTCCCGTCCGCGACCATCGGCGAGGCCCACAGGTCCCCTTCCGCATCGTGGGTCCAGACGCCCTTCCCGGTCTCCGCGTCGACGCAGTGGATCATGCGCCCGCAGTCGGCGGCGTAGACGAGCCCGTCGCGGACAGCCGGGGTGGACATGCAGTGCTGGCTGAGCGGGTAGGTCCAGAGCACGCCCGAGCGGCTGACGTCGCCGGTCTTCGCGGCGTCGATGCACTTCAGCCACGCCTGCGTCTTGCCCCACCAGAGGTCGCCGCCGTAGGTGACGTAGACGCGGCCGCCGTGGAAGACCGGCATGCTCTTGATGTTGCTGGGGCTCTCCTGGCGGTTGCGGATGTAGCGGTGGATGTTCTCCTTCGGCGCGTCGGGGTCGCAGTCGCACTTCCAGACGAGCTTCAGCGGGGCCGGATCCGCGCCCGCCTCCTTCCCCCCGCTGAACGGCTCGAAGGCGTAGACCACGCCGTCCCCGCCACCGAAGAGAACGAGGGGGCGGCCGCCGGCCTCGCCCAGCGCCGGGGAGGACCACGTCGAGTGGAAGGTCCCCCGGCCGATCCCCTCGCACTCGCGGGCGACGATCCGGCCGGTGGCCTTGTCGAGGACGACCAGGCTGGGGGCCTCGGGCTTCTCCACGCCGTCGTGCTTGTCCGTCAGCCCGTTCGACGTGTTGACGTACAGGTAGGGGCCGAGCACCATCACCGAGCTGTGCGCGCCGTCGTGCTGGCGGATGCCGGCGTCCCGGATCAGGTCCGTGATCCAGATCACGTCGGCGTCGGCGGCCCCCGTCTCGAGGGGCGGATCGCCGGGCGCGGCCATCAGCGCGCCCTCGTCCTGGAAGGGGCCGTCGTTGCCGTTCGCCAGGCCGGCCAGGTCGAGGCAGACGACCTCGGCGCGGTTGGCGACGGTATAGACGCGGCCGCCCTCGACGGTGGCGGGCGAGCAGATCCCGATCCCCGGCCAGTCCCAGAAGTTCGTGGGCCCGCGCCGCGGGGTGGAGAACTGCCAGAGGAGCCGGCCGTCCTTTTCGCCGAGGCAGAGGAGGACGCCGCGGTCGCCCCGGACGCGGGGATCGCGCGGGCGGTCGTTGTTGGTGCCGATGAGGACGCGGCCGGCGGCGACGACGGGCGTGGAGTAGGTCGAGGTGCCCAGGGGGACCTTCCACGTCACATTCGTCCCGGACTCGGGGTCGAACGTCGCGGGCAGGCCGGTCTCCGCCGAGACCATGTTGCGCGAGAAGGTCTCGCCCCACTGGGGCTGGTCGGCGGCCGGAGCGGAACGGAGGGGGATCAGCAGCAGGAGCAGGACGGAGGCCGCGGGAGGACGGGAGCGCGACATGGACCTGTTTCCGAATCACGAGGACCAGGACGGGACCGGGTTCCCTTCCTCCCAGAGTACCCGAATCCCGGCCGATTCTCACGCATTACCCTCAATGAAACACCCCCGGAGGGGACGCCTCCGGGGGTGCAGGGACCGGCCGGCCGCATCGATCAGACCCACTCCCACGCCTTCAGCCACTGGTAGTCCTCGGGCAGGCTCGCCCACGCCCGGTCCATCGCCTGCCGGAGCTCCTCGCGCTCGGCCTTGTCGAGCTCCTTCTTCTCCTTCATCTCCTTCATCGCCAGGGCAACGTTGTCCACCTGGTGGGTGTTGATCAGCCCCGGGATCGGCGCGGTGATGGAGGGGTTGCAGAGGATGTAGCGGAGGGAGAGACGGGCCATCCGGTCGTCCTCCTCGGCGTCGGGCCCCTGCGGAGACCCCTTCCCCTTGAAGACCGAGCCGCTGGAGAAGGGCTTGATGCCGAAGAAGGCCACGCCGTGCTGCCGCACGGCGTCGAAGAGGCTGTCCTCGGGCAGCTCCTTGCTCTTGGCCGTGTAGGGGGTGCAGAAGCCGTCCACGACGTCCGGGTAGGTCTCGATCATCTTCTTGATGTGCGGCCGGTCGTGGGAGGAGAAGCCGGTGAAGCGGGCCTTCCCCTGCTTCTTGGCCGTCGCGAGGGCCTTCATCATCTGCTCGACTTCGGCCTCGGTGTGCTTGCCGCTGTCCGAGAGCATCGTGACGCGCCAGAAGTCGACGTACTCCAGCCCGCACTCCGTCATCGCCTTCTCGAGCGTGCCGAGGAGCGCCGCCTCCGTCCGGAACTCCTTCTTGCGCATCTCCTCCTGGTACCAGGAGAAGCCGAGGTACATCCTGTCTCGGCGCCCCTTGAGGGCGTGGCTGTAGGAATAGCACTCCTGCCAGGTGCAGGCGTCGATGTAGTTGATGCCGATCTCCATGCAGCGGGTGACGACGTCGTGCCGGTTCCGGAGGAAATCCTTGTTGTTCTTCACGTCGACATCCAGCCAGGCCTTCGTGTAGGCGCCGGGAACGACCTCGTTGACGCGCTTCCAGTGGCCGCCGAGGCAGACGGAGGAGATCATCAAATCGGCTTTTTTCCAGTGGCGATACGGCATGCCCTCGTTGAAATTCAGGATCTTGGAGGTGTCGGCCGCGAAGGCGCCGGTCCCCGCCAGCCCGGCGGCCCCCACCGCCGCTGCGCCCGTGCCCAGGAAGTCGCGCCGGCTCAATCGGTTCTCGCTCATGCCCGGATCCCTTAAAAGGACCAACGCGCCCCACGGTCACCCCGACGGCCCCCGCTCGCTTCACGAATAGTGGCTTAAACGCTCAATTTCATACCGGAAAAGCCAACAACCAGGATGGACGAACCCGCAGCCGCAGCGTGCGGTGGAACGGGCCGCGTTCCACGGCCCCTCGCCGGACCGGCGTCCCTCTGCACAAACCAGAAGCCCGCGCCCCCGGCCGGCTTTTCTGGTTTTGATAAACCAGTGTGCATCGTATGGGCTCGAGGGTTGCTCGTTTTGATGAACAAGCCCCCCTAGCAAGCCCCTCCCTAGCGAGCCATCCCCAGCGCCCCATCCAGCCGAACCACCTCCCCCTTGGCCGGCTTCAGGTCGATCACCTTCTCCCCGTACCGGACCTTGCACGGAACACCGGCCTTGGACCGCAGGACCGCCCCGACCAGCTTCCCGCCTTTCCACGCGAGATCCACCTCGAACCCGCCCCGGGCGCAGAGCCCCGTCACCGACCCCTCCGGCCAGGCCGACGGGAGCGCCGCCAGCAGCTCGATCTCCCCCGCGTGGCTCTGCAGCAGCATCTCCGCGATCCCCGAGGTCGCGCCGAAGTTGCCGTCGATCTGGAACGGCGGGTGGGCG
>CAYUME010000436.1:0-4868 GCA_964445475.1 uncultured Planctomycetia bacterium | reverse complement strand
GATCGCCCTGACGCGCCAGGCGAAGGAGCTCGGCGCCGACGGCGCGCTGCTGGTGACGCCCTACTACAACAAGCCCACCCAGGAAGGCCTCTTCCGCCATTTCGAGGCCGTCGCGAAGAGCGTAGACCTCCCCCTCGTCCTCTACAACATCCCCGGCCGGTCCGCCGTCGCGATCGCCCCCGAGACGATCGCCCGCCTCGCGCAGGTGAAGGGCATCGTCGCCGTGAAGGAGGCGACCGGCAACGTGGAGTCCGTCACCCAGATCCGGGAACGCTGCCGGCTCGACGTCCTGTCCGGCGAGGACTCCCTGAACTTCCCGATCCTCGCCCTGGGGGGAACCGGGATCATCTCGGTGGTGGCGAACGTCCTGCCGCGGGAGTGCGCGGCGCTCTGCGCGGCGATGCGCACGGGGGATCTCGCCGCGGGGCTCGCCCTCCACGAGCGGCTCTATCCCGTCGCGAAGGCGCTATTCCTCGAGACCAACCCCATCCCCGTGAAGACCGCCCTCCAGATGATGGGACGCGTCTCCGGCGAGCTCCGCCTGCCGCTCTGCGAGATGGCCCCCGCCAACGCCTCCCGCCTCCGGGACGTCTTGAAGTCGATCGGCCTGCTGCCCTGACGCCCGCGCCGTCCCTGCCCGGCGCCCCCCTTTCGGGGCGGGCGTCACCCGCCTTTGCCCGGAAGCCCCGCCCGCGTCATTCGTCGCGGTTCATGAACATCAGGCTCGCGTGAAATCCCTTCTTCTCGAAGAGCGCGTAGGCGTTGAAGACGACATACCCGCCCGCCCCCAGCCGCCGCGACGCCGCGAGGTGCCCTTCGAGCTGGGTCGGCTGGCTGAAAAGGTGGGCCGCGATCCCGGGGAGGAGCGGAACACGCCCCGACGCAGCCTTCTCCCGCCGGACCAGCGCCTCCCACTCCGCCACCCGCGTCTCGTACGCCATCGTGCAGATCTCGTCCACGAGCCCCTCCCGCGCCCACAGGCCCCAATCCTGAAACTGCTGGCGGGCTGCGGCCACCGGGTCCGGGAAGACGGAAACCGACAAGGCGAGCCCCGGCCGGGCCCGCTTCAGCTCCCGCCCCGCCCGCTCCACGAAGCCGGTCACCAGGTCCTGCCGGAAACGCACCCAGTCCGGATCGCCGTCCCCCGTGGCCGGGCGCCCCGACCGCAGCCGGAACCGGCGCGCCGCCTCGGGATTGTAGTCCACCGGCGACGGAAGGGTGACCGTCTTGCCGCGCGACGTGCGGATCTCGTCCCCCGCCTCCTCCGCGCCGGCGGGCAGCCGGACCCGGTCGAGCTGGATCCCCCCGACGTCGTAGCGGCTGGCGATCTCGAGCAGGATCTCCAGCTCGTAGTCGACGACCTGGGGAAAGGCGGGGGAGGCCCATCCGAGACGCTCCCCGAGACGGTTCTGGACGGCCCACTCGGGATGCTCCGACAGGAGCGGATTCCGCCTGCGATCCGCAGCGTCCTCCCCCCCTTCGCAGAAGACGTTCACGTACGGACGAACCTCGATCCCGTGCGAGGCCCCGAGCGCCAGCAACGCCGACAGCGGGTCCCAGTCGAGCGGCACCTGGACCTTCCGCCCCCGCGCGTCCAGCATCTCCGCCGACCACTTCGGGACGAGACGGCTGTCGTAGGAGACGAAGCCGTCGGGGGTCTTCACGAGGGCATAGACCCGGTTGATCCCCATGCTCTGGAGGGCGCGGACGTGCGCCCGAAGGAGGGGCTCCGCCTGGGCCTGGAGAGGCGGGAGACGATAGAAATTGTACCAGGCCGCGCGGATCTCCCGTGCGGAAGCCGGGCGGGCCATCCCGCCCGCCACCAGGACGGCCGCGACCAGCATCCCCGCCCGGATTTGGATGAAATGCCTTCTCATTTCGGCTCGTATGAAAGATCGGCAGGACACCCGAATCCCTTTCGGCAATTGCGGGAGAAAGGCCCTTTCCTGAACGATCGACACGTCCTTCCCGCACCGCGTCCCGGGCGACGGGACCTGCGACCCGGCCACCTCCCCCCCTCGCGTTTTTGACTTCGTCCGTCCTCTATGCAATAATACTGCATGTAGCATGGTTCATGTCCCCCGGCGGGTGAAACCGGGTTTCAGGGGCGTCCCGTGCCGAACACGGTCAACCAGCACCTCGACGACCTGGTGGGGCGGATGGCCCTCAACCGGGGGCTGGTCAGCCCGGAGGACCTCATGGAGGCCCTCTCGGAACAGGCCATCGCGATGGCCTCTCCGGATGGCACGCCGAAGGCCCACCGGCCCCTGTCCGAGATCCTGATCGAGCGGGGCCACCTGACCGAGACGCAACTGGCGTCGCTCCTCCAGGAGATCGAGGCGCGGCTGGCGCCGACGATGGTGGACGGCAACGTGGGCTCCGCCCTGGCCGCCATGTCCCAGACCCGCCTCGGGAAGTACACGCTGCTGCGCGAGCTGGGGCGCGGCGGGATGGGCTGCGTCTTCGAGGCGTACGACTCGGAGCTCAGCCGCAAGGTGGCCTTGAAGCTCATGTACGCCAAGCCCCACCTCGATCCCGCCGAGGTCACCCCCGAGGAGGAGCGCTTCCTGCGGGAAGCCCAGCTCACCGCCCAACTGCCCAAGCATCCCAACATCGTGAGCCTGTACGAGGCCGGCATCATCGAGGGGCGCCGCTACATCGCGATGGAGTACATCGAGGGGATCTCGATGCTGGACTGGCGCCAGCAGCCGAACGTGACCCTCCAGAAGAAGGTCGCGATCCTCCGCGACGTCACCCTCGCCGTCCACCACGCGCACCAGCACGGCGTGATCCACCGCGACCTCAAGCCGCAGAACGTTCTCATCACCCGCGACGGCCGTCCGTTCGTGACCGACTTCGGCCTCGCCAAGGCGGTGGGGCCCGCCAAGCACATCTCCCTCACCGCCTCGGGGATGACGGTGGGAACCCCGACCGCCGGACGGACGTCTATTCGCTCGGCGTGATGCTCTACGAGGTCCTGGCCGGCCGGCCCCCGTTTGCCGGCGAAACGGCCATCGAGATCCTGATGAAGGCGGTGAAGCACCACCTCCCGCGCCCCTCCAGCGTCCTGGAAGCGGTCTCCGGCCCCGCCTTCGACGCGTCGATCGAGGATATCTGCCTGAAGGCGATGGCCCGGTTCCCGAAGGACCGCTACGCCTCGGCCGAGGACCTCGCACAGGACCTGACGCAGTGGCTGGCGGGCAAGACGGTCAAGGTCCGCCTCCCGAAACAGAACCCGCTGGGCGAGGAGAGTCGCTCCTACCGGTGGATCTTCGCGGCGGTGGCGGCCCTCGCCCTCGGCCTGGTCCTTCCGCCGGCCCTCCCGCTCCTCCGGCGGACCCCGTCCAGCACGACCGCCCTCGAGATCGCGGACCAGTTCCTGGCCGGCGACCGGCTGCGGGAGGCGCTCGTGGCCTATGCGCAGGTGCTGGCGGTCGACCCGAGCAACGCCCGTGCGGAGGCGGGAAGACGTGAAACGCTGGCGCGGCTGGACGCGCGGGCCGAGCGGGACCGCGCGGAGGCGCTGGCGGCGAAGCGGGAGGCGGAGGTCGCCCGGCAGGAGACGGTGGAGGCTCACCGCGCCTTCAAGGAACGCGAGGCGGAGCTGGCCCGCGAAGCCGTGGAGGCGCGGGAGGCCGCCGACAAGGCGCGCCGCGCCGCCGAGGCCGCCGCCCGCACCGAGATCGAGTCCTTCCGCCAGGCGGAGGCCCGGGAGGACAAGAACCAGCAGGCCGAGCGCGAGCGCCTCGCCGCGGAACGGGCCGCCGCCGAGGCCCGGGCGCTGGCGGCCGAGCAGAAGGCCCGCCTGGCCCAGGAACAGCTGGCGCGGGTGCAGGCGGAGCCCCGGATGCCCACCCCCCCGCCCGCCGTCCTCCTCCCCGGTCTGGCCCCCCTCAAGGCCGCCCCCGTCGACCCCGCAACCCTCCAGCCCGGCCTCGTCGCCGAGTACTTCTCCGGCACCGACTTCAACGCGTTCGCCCTCCGGCGCATTGACCCCCAGATCAACTTCCGCTGGCTGAAGCAGCCCGCCTGGCCCGGCGGGCCCGAGGACCGGTTCTCCGTCCGCTGGACGGGCTACCTGCGCGCCCCGAAGACCCGCCGGTACCAGTTCGAGGCCTTCAGCGACGACGGCGTCCGCCTCTTCATCGACGACGCCGTCGTCTTCTCGGACTGGACCGCGTTCTACCGGCACAGGACGTCCGGCGGCTGCAACCTCGAGGAGGGGCTTCACCGCTTCCGGTTCGAGTACTTCGAGTACGACACCGACGCCCTCGTCGCCCTCTCCTGGGTTCCGGACGACAAGTGGGAGGCCGATCTGATCGGCCCTGAATTCCTCCTCCACGACCCGGCCGCTCTCGCCCCCCCACCCGAAGTGAAGCCCCCCGCCCCGGAGGGGCGGGGCTTCTAACAGCAACAACATGGCGAAACCCGCCGATCCTCCTTCGCTGCGGCGGCCAAGAAGGGGCGGGGCTTCAGGACGGAGGCGGATGAAATCCATCCCGCCCCTCATCCGGATCGAGGAGGACGTGTAGCCTGGTACCGACCCCGTGACCGTGGACGCCATCGCAACCCCCATCGGCCCCATCACCCCATGCCTCTCGCCGCTTTTCCACCGCGCTACGTGCCGGCCGCGCTGGACGCCTCCCGTTGGGAGGCTGTCGCCCCCCTGCTCGACGAACTCGAGAAGCGCCCGCTGCCGGACGCGGCGGCGCTCGAGCGCTGGCTCGAGGACTGGAGCGAGCTCCAGTGCGCCGTCGGCGAGGCCGGCGAGCGCCTCTACGTCTCCATGACCTGCCACACCGACGACGCGGCCGTCGAGATCAAGCCGACCCTGTCTCTTGAAACGGCGTTCCTCAACGTGGTGAAAG
>CAYUME010000435.1:0-4873 GCA_964445475.1 uncultured Planctomycetia bacterium | reverse complement strand
CGGCACGGATCAGGACCGGTGGAAGCGCCGCTCGAGCTCGGCGACGTCCAGGCGCACCGCGACCGGCCGGCCGTGGGCACACACCCCGAAGTCGACCTCGTCCAGCGCCACGAGCAGCGCGCGCATCTCGTACGGGGTGAGCGGCTCGTGGGCGCGCACCGCGCCGTGGCAGGCCGCGGTCGCGAGCAGCCGCTCGACGAGATCGGCGTCGGAGCGCGTCTCGGGGCCGGCGGCCAGCTCGTCGGCGAGGTCCGCGATCAGCCCGGGCAGGTCGGTGCCCGCCAGCGCGATCGGGACGGCCAGCACCACCAGGGTCGCAGGGCCCAGCCGCTCGACCTCGAGGCCGAGCTGCTCGAGCACGTCCTGGCGGTCCGCGAGCAGCTCGGCGCGGGTGCGGGACAGCTCGACGGGCACCGGCGTGAGCAGGCGCTGGGTCCCGCCGAGCCCGGCCGCGCGGTCCCGGTGCAGGGCATCCAGGCGGACGCGCGCGTGGGCCGCGTGCGGGTCGACCGGCGAGGTGAAGGACGCCAACCTGGGCTACGGCCTGGGCGGCGGGCGGCGCTTCATCTGGGTGTCGATGCCGTACGTGGAGAAGGATCGGAAGCGGAACGCCGTCACCTGGTGGGGCGACCGGCAGGCCACCGTGGCGTACTGCAAGGTCAACCTGCCGCGCCTCTGCAGCCAGTTCGGTGGCGACCCCGACCGGGTCTTCCTCTGCGGCTTCTCGCGCGGCGCCATCGGGGCCGGCTACATCGGCCTGGCGGACGACGCGATCGCGGGCCTCTGGCGGGGCGTCTTCACCCACGATCATTTCGACGGCCAGCGGACGTGGGGCTATCCGGAGGACGATCGCGCCTCCGCGCTCGGGCGCCTCGCGCGGCTCAGGGGCCGCCCCGTGCTCGTCTGCGGCACCCCCGGCCTGATGAGGGACGTGCGGGACCGGTACCTCCAGGCCCACCGCGATCTCGCGCGCTTCACCTTCCTCGACGTGCCGACGGACCGGATCTTCCGGATCCCCGAAGGCCCGGTGATACACGAGCACACGGATCTCTGGATGCACCGCGAAAGCGAGTGGCGCAGGGCGGCCCGGGCGTGGATCGAGCGCGTGGAGCGGGAGGGGACATAGCCGGGAATCCGGCGGCGACGGCGGTCCGAGCGACGGGACGGGTCCGGGATCCCGGCGGTCCGGATCGTCCATCCTATTTGTGCGTTTCTCCATTGCCAGGATCCCGCTCCGCTGCGAACCTGTGCGGGTCCGGCGGACCGATGGGCGAAGGAAGGAGAGCCCCATGGCGCGGTCGCGGTTCCCCGTTGGCGCGGGCCTGGCGGCAAGCCTGCTCGGTCTCGCTTGGCTCCCCGCGGCCGCCGGCGAACCCGCGCAGAACCGCGCGCCGCTGCAGCCCCAGCCGTACGGCTGCCTGCCGATGGGCAGCGTGAAGGCGACGAGCTGGCTAAAGCACCTGCTGGAGCTCCAGCGGGACGGCCTGACCGGTCACGCCGAGCAGCTCTACGACGACATCGGCCAGAGCGACTGGATTTCCGACACGAAGCGCGGCAGCCAGTTCGCCTGGGAGCGCGGCCCCTACTACGCCAAGGGCCTGATCGCCCTCGCGTATGTCCTGGACGATCCAGGCCTGAAGGACAAGGCCCGGAAATGGATCGACCGGGTCCTCGAGAGCCAGCGGGAGGACGGCGACTTCGGGCCCAAGCCGCGCAACTGGTGGGCCAACATGATCGTCCTCCATTATTTCATGGACTACGCCGAGGCGACGAGCGACGAGCGGATCCCGGCCTTCCTCGGGAAGTACTTCGACTTCCAGCTCAAGACGCTGCCCTCCCACATCCTCTTCAAGGACTCGAAGTGGGCCAAGGCCCGCGGCGGCGACAATCTCGAGGTCGTCCTGTGGCTGTACAACCGGACGGGCGACAAATCGCTCCTGGACCTGGCCAAGCTCTTGCTGGTGCAGACCAATCCATGGCACCAGTACTACGCGGAAGGGACGGGCAATTGCGCCTACCCGGAGCACATCGTGAACGCGATGCAGGGGCTCAAGACGCCTCCGCTGATGTACCTGGTCTCCGGGGACGCGGCCCACCAGGCGGGGTTCGCGAACGCCACGCGCCCCGACGGCTGGATGATGAGGCAGTGCGGCCGGATCGACGGCATGGTGAGCGGCACGGAGCCGCTCACGGACCGCAGCACCACCCAGGGGACGGAATTGTGCGCCATCGCGGAGCGCATCCTCTCCAATACCGTGGCGATCCGGATCCTGGGCGACGCCTCCATCGGCGATCAGCTCGAGACGGTCGCCTACAATGCGCTGCCCGCCGCGTTCTCCCCGGACATGAAGGGGCACCGCTATTACATCCTGCCCAACCAGCCGAAGTGCACGAACGAGAAGCTCGGCTTCCGGCACAACGGGAACAAGGAGAATGCGATCTGCCCGAGCCCGAATTCGGGCTACGGCTGCTGCCGGAGCAACTTCCACTTCGCCTGGCCCACGTTCGTCCACAACATGTGGATGGCCACCCGGGACAACGGGCTTGCGCTGGCCGCCTACGGGCCGAACGCCGTCACGGCGAAGGTGGGGGAGGAGGGCGCGACGGTCACGATCGACCAGGAGACCGACTACCCCTTCCTGACGGACGTCGCCCTCACGATCGCCGCGGTCCGGCCGGTCGCCTTTCCCCTGGCGCTGCGGATCCCCGGCTGGTGCGCCGACCCCGCGGTGCGGGTGAACGGGAAGCCGCAGGACGGCGTCACGCCGGGGACGTTTCACCGCATCGAGCAGACGTGGAAGCGCGGCGACGTGATCACGCTCCGCTTTCCGATGACGCCGAAGGTCTCCCGCTGGACAAATGGATCCGTGGCCGTCACGCGGGGACCGCTGGTCTTTTCGCTCCTGATGGAGGAGATCTGGACGAGCACCCGCTCGTTCCTCGACGACCGGTTTCACACCCGAGAGATCCGGCCGGCCGGCGCCTGGAACTACGCCTTGCTGCTCCAGGACCCGGAAAAGCCCGGGATCGAGACCGCGGTGTCCGCCTCGGTGCCCGTGCAGCCGTTCCAGGCCGCCGCCGCGCCGGTGCGGCTGAAGCTGAAGGCGGTCAAGACCACGCAGGGGGGCTGGGGGACCTATCGCGAGGATTTTCCCGCGCGCGCCGTGGAGCCGCCCCCCGGCCCCGTCGAGCCCTCGGGGGCGGTTGAGGACATCCTGCTCGTCCCCTACGGCTCGACGCAGATCCGGATCACCTGTTTCCCGTGGGCGAAGCCCTGAGCGCCCGTACGCAGGGCCTTGTCACGCTGACACGTCACGAGGGGAGGCCGACCATGGGGTGCGGTGCGAACGGACGGATCTCGGCCCTGATTTCGGCGCTTGCCCTGTGCGCCGTTTCCTGCGCCGCGGCCCCGACGGGGGGCCCGGACCGGCCCAACATCCTCTTCATCCTGGCCGACGACCTCGGCTACGGCGACGTCGGCTGCTACAACCCCGAGTCCCGCATCCCCACGCCGCACCTGGACCGGCTGGCGGCGGAGGGGACGCGCTTCACCGACGCCCACAGCCCCTCGACGGTCTGCACCCCCTCCCGCTACAGCCTGCTGACCGGGCGCATGGCCTTCCGGACGGGATTCAAAGGCGTTTTCACGGGCGTGGGCGGGCCCTGCATGATCGAGGAGGGGCGCCTGACCCTCCCCGGGATGCTGCGCGACAAGGGCTATGTCACCGCGATGACCGGGAAGTGGCACGTCGGCATGACCTTCTCCGACAAGGACGGCCGGCCCATTCACCAGGGCGGCCTGGACGCGGTGAAGCGGGTCGACTTCTCGCGTCCTGTCCCGGACGGGCCCACCCACCGCGGATTCGACCGTTTCTTCGGGACGGTCTGCTGCCCGACGACCGATTTTCTCTACGCCTTCGTCGACGGCGACCGGGTTCCCGTCCCGCCGACGGGTCTGCTGGACCGCGAGACGCTGCCCAAGCACCCCTACGCGAACGACTGCCGCGCCGGCCTGGTCGCCCCCGGATTCGACCACCAGGAGGTGGACCTGCTCTTCCTCGAGAAGAGCCTGGGGTTCCTCGCGGACCACGCCCGGACGTCGCCGGAGAAGCCCTTCTTCCTCCTGCATTCGACGCAGGCCGTCCACCTCCCGTCCTTCGCAGGCAGGGACTTCCGGGGGAGGACCGCCTCCGGCCCGCACGGGGACTTCATCTTCGAGTTCGATGCCGTCGTGGGGGCGCTGCTGAAGGCGCTGGAGCGGCACGGGTTCGCCGACAACACGCTGGTGATGCTCTCCAGCGACAACGGGCCGGAGGTGCCGACCGTCATCGCGATGCGGCGCGACCACCGGCACGACGGCGCCCGGCCGTGGCGCGGCGTGAAGCGCGACAACTGGGAGGGCGGGCACCGCGTCCCCCTGATCGCCCGGTGGCCCGGACGGGTGAAGGCCGGCCGCGTGAGCGACGAGACGATCTGCCTGACCGACGTCCTGGCCACCTGCGCGGCGATTGTCGGCGCGGACCTGCCGGACGCCGCCGCCGAGGACAGCTACGACATGCTGCCGGCGCTCCTGGGCCGGCGCGAGGGCGCCGCGCCCATCCGGGAATACGTCCTGCACCAGACCATCAGCCTCGCCATGGCGATCCGCCGCGGGAAATGGAAGTACCTCGACCACCGGGGCTCCGGCGGGAGCCGGTACGACCAGGACGGGCCGTGGGGGATGAAGGCGTACGCGCTGCCGGAGCTGGCCCCCGACGCCCCGGGCCAGCTCTACGACCTGGAGCAGGATCCCGGGGAGACCACCAACCTGTACTTCCGGCATCCGGAGATCGTGAAGGAGTTGAAGGAACTGCTCGACCGGTCCAAGGCGTCC
>CAYUME010000434.1:0-4886 GCA_964445475.1 uncultured Planctomycetia bacterium | reverse complement strand
CCAGATCCCTTCGGGGAGCAGGCGCTGGAGCCGGGCCAAGGCCTCGAGCAGCACGCGCCCGACGATCACCTCGTTGCGCAGCAGCTGGGCCTGCGCCTTCCGGAGGGCCTGCTTCTGGACGACGTCGTCGAAATCGGCGATGCGGCTCTCGTACCGCTGGAGGATGCCCTCGGCCTGTTCGAGCTTCTGCACGGCCTCGTCCTTGTCCTTGAACGCCGCGACGGCGAGGGCGACCAGGCCGAGGACGTAGAGCAGGCCGGCGGCGACGGTGAGGACGATGCGCCGCCGCTGTGCGCGGCCCTGCTTCTGGCCGGGCGGAAGCAGCGACAGGCGGACGGGAGCCCCGCGCGGAGACCCCGCCAGCGCCAGCCCGAGCGAGATCGCCATGTCCGTGGGGACGGCCTGGAGGCTCTTGACGACATCCGACGGCAGTCCCGACAGGTCGAGGGGCTTGAACGGTTCCAGCCAGTCCACGGGAATCCCGAGGGCCCCCTGCAGGTAGGCCTGCAGCCCCCGCAGGCGCGCGCCGCCGCCCGAGAGGAGGCAGCGCGAGACCTTCACGTCGCGTTTCAGCTGCACGCGGGCGAAGGTGATGATCGAGGACTGGATCACGTTGCCGAGCTGGCCGGCCGCCGTCCGGACCGCGCCGGCCAGGCCGGGGATCGACTCCCCCTCCTGGGAATGTCCCAGGTTGGCGTGCTTGACCTTGATCCGCTCCGCCTCCGTCGGGGCCACGTTCAGGTTCGCCCGGATGGCGTCCGTGAAGACGCGCGCCCCCGAGGAGACGCTCCGGGCGAAGAGCAGCCGGCTCCCCTGCAGGATCACGCCCTCGAGGTTCTCGGCCCCCACGTCGAGGGCGAGGACGGTCTCGTCCGGCCGGACCTGCCCGCTGACGACAGCCGCCTGGAACAGGGCGATGGCGTTCGGGCACGCATCCGCCGCGCCGAGCCCCGCCTGGCGCCCGATGGCGAGGCGGTCCTCGACCACCTGGCGCTTGGCGCGGCCGATGACGACGCCGTACTCGCCGTCGCGCCCCCCTCTCCGCGGCGGCTCGGCGGTGACGCAGTAGTCGACGAAGACCTCCGTTCCCCCCGGCCCGGCGATCTGGTCCACCTCGTGCCGCATCATGGCACGGAAGATCTGGGGCGTGACGGAGGGCATGAAGATGTACTGGAGGTTCACGTCCCGGCCGGTGACGCCGAAGACGGGACCGGTGAGGACGCGGGGTGCCCGCCCCACGATCGCGCGGAGGGCCGCCCCTGTCGTGCCGTCGTCCTCCCGCGAGGTGCCGGCGGGAGGGACCCAGCGGGCCGCGCCGTTCACCACGATGCGCCCCGCCAGGCCGCCGACCTGGATGACCTTCAGACCCGTCGAGCCGATGTCAATGCCGGTGGACATAGGGCCTCGTCTCTCAGGTTCCGCTGGAATCCGCCTGGGGTGCCGCCGGAGACTCCGCCGGGGGGTCCGCCGGGGCCGGCGCGGCGGCCGGAGGGGCGCCCGGCGCCGGGGCGGGGGCGACGGTCCCGTCCGGCGACCCCTCCACCTTGCGGCGCAATTCCGCCGCCGACTCCGCCCACGGCGATTTAGCGCCGGCCTTGTCGAACCAGCCGAGGAACAGCCGGGACATCTCGAGGTCCCCCTTGGCCTGGAAGTGCTCCGCCTGGCGGAGGAAGAGGGCGCCGGGGTCGCGGGCGGCATCCCGCTCCATCGCGGACGTCTCCAGCTCCGTCTGCATGGCGTCCACGTCCGTGGACCACGGAGAGTTCTTGTAGCGCCGGGTCAGGCCGGTCAGGACCCGGTTCGCGGCAGCGACCGCGCGGGCATCGGCATGGAGGACGCGGACGGCGACCAAGGCCATCCGCCCCTCGTCGAGGTCTGCTTTCGCCCGGGCCTCGATCGCCTGGCGGCGGGTCACCGCTTCGGCCACGGCGACAGGATCCTTCTCTCTCGCCTCGTCCTCCACCCGCCGATAGATGTCGATCGCCTCGCCGAACCGGCTCTGCCGCTCGGCATCCCGACCCTGGTCGAGCGCCTTCTCGAGATCGGCGAGCTGGCGTTGAAGGGTGACGGACAGCCCGAATCCGAAGGCGGCGCCGCTCTCCGGCATGCGGCCGGCGCCCGCGAACTGGCCGAGGCGCAGGACGCCCGTCCGCTTCCCGCCGGTGAGCACCACGGGGAAGGGATAGCGGAGCGTGTAGGCGGCCTCGCGGTCGTGCCAGATGAAGCGGCGGATCCCCTTCGCCGCGATATCGGAGAGGTCGGCCACCTTGTCCCCGGACTCGGTCACCAGGCGGGCCCCGGCGTTGGGGTCGAGCGGGCTGGAGAGCTCGACGCCGAGCTCGTCCTCCGCCCGCAGCCCCTCGCCGGCAAACTGGTAGACGACCTGGAGCTCGTCGTCCACCTGCTCGAGCGTCGTCTTGACCGGCAGCCACTGGAGCGAGCCGGGATGGAAAAGCGACGAGGCGAACGTGACGCCGCCGCCGGCGCCGGCGACGGGAGCCGCCGCGTCGGGGGCCCCCGCGGCGAGGGCCTGGTCGACCGTCCCATGGGGCGTCCGCAGGACGAGCCGGGCGTGGGCGAGCACCCACCGGCGCGTCTCCCGACCCCCCTCCTTCATCTTGTAGATGACATGGAAGGTCCCGTCGGGCCAGACCTGCACCCCGTAGGACTTGAGCTCGAAGTCGCGCCCGGCATCGGGAACGGGGTCGCCGGGGAGACGCAGGACCCGCAGGCCGTCGAAGGCCGCCACCCCCTCGGGCCCGACGACCACGCACTCGACCAGGAGATGCTTCGCCCCGCGCGGCGCGACGAATTCGCACCGGACCTCCTTCCAGGCGGCTGTCTCCCGGAGGGCGGGGGTCCACACCTCCCCGATGACGATGCCGTTGACGTTGCGGGCCACGCAGCGGAGGGCCGCGGCCCCCTTCAGCCGCTGGGTCCGGATCCAGCCGCTGATCGCGTAGCGCTCGCCGTAGCGGGCGACCTCGATCGGGTTCTCCGACGCGCACGCCAGCACGAACTCCGACACGGCCCCCCGCATCTTCTCCACCACCAAAGCGCGCTGGCCGTGCTTCGCCTCGCGGCGGTCCACCAGGATCCGGCTCTGGACGAGCGGAAGGGACCAGGCCGCGGGCAGTTGCTCCGCAGCCAGCGTCTCGAACGAGCCGTTGGACAGGAGGTTGTCCCGGTCCAGGGCGGGCCCGCCCGACCGGCCCAGCCAGCCGATGACGAGAAAGCCGGCCAGGAGGATCACCGAGCAGGCGACGATCCAGACCGCCGCCCCCGCCATCCCCCCCGCCCCCCGTTTCGACCAGGCCATGTACGCCGGCATGACGCCGGCCGTCTCGACGAGGGGGACGCCGACCGACTCCTCGGGGATCGGCTCCGGCAAGGACGGCTCGTCGGCCCGGTCGGCCACGCGCTCGAAGTGGATCTGGGCGGCGCCGGCGTCGACCCGGTCCCCCGGCATCAGCGGCCGGTCGCCGGAGATCTTCTTGCCGTTCACCATCGTGCCGTTGAGGCTCCCGCAGTCGCGCACCGCGTAGCTCCCGCCGACCCGGTGGATCTCGCAGTGACGGCGGGAGAGGGACCGGTGCTGGATGGGGATGACGCAGTCGGCGGTGCGGCCGATGGAGCTGACGTCTGCGGTCAGCTCCACTTCCCGCTCCTCGCCTTCCAGCCGGATGATCAGTTTCGCCATGGGAGGCCCTCCGGGGGGCCTATTCTAACAGGGGGGAAGATGACGTCAACCTATTTAACCCAAGGGGGTTGTGGCAAATAACGTGCCACGGCGCGGGTTGAAAATTCAGCGGATTTTCGCGCCGGGGAAAAAGATCTTGACAACCCTTGTAAAGGCCCATAATATCCGAACGGCTGCCCTTCTTGCAGCCCTGTGCATGTCGCCTCCGGAAGACCCGGGGGATTCCTTATATAATGGATGCTTATTGGAAAGGTGCCTGAGGGATATCGGGCTCGGTCAAGATAAATCACGGGTCATTCATGCGGCGGATATTCTGTCCAGCAGAACGAGACGGTGATCGGGCGGGCATGCGATTCCCGCCCCCGCAGACTTATTGTCCACGGCCCCCCGTTCGGGGATCCTCTGATCGTGTCTGACGCGTTCCCCGGCCGCGCCGGGGAACGGACGCATCGCCGCCGGTCCGGCGCGCCCGCGAGGACGCCGGTTTGACCGTGACACGCCGCGCCCCCCGCCCGGGATCCCTCCCGCGTTTCCGTATTTGTCTTTCGTCCATCGACCGCGCCCGGGGATGCCCGCGCAGGGCCCTCGCTGGCGGGAGGAACAGCAGCATGGAATACCTCATCGGGATCCTGATCGGTCTGGTCGTCGCCGGCGGCGCCGCCGCCGCCGTCGTGATGCTCGTCATCGTCCCCCGCTTCCGCAGCGACCGGGAGAAGGTCCGGGTCGAGGCGGAAACCGTTCTCGCCGCCGCGAAGCAGGAGGCCGAAGCCCTCCGCGTCTCCGCCCGCGACGAGAGCTACAAGCTGCGGGAGCAGTTCGAGAAGGAGATCGGCGACACCCGCAACGAGCTGAAGCAGTTCGAGAAGCGCCTCCTGAAGAAGGAGGACGTGCTCGACCAGCGCGTCGAGGAGCTCCAGGGCAAGGAGCGGCATGTCCAGGAGACGGAGAAAGCGCTGCAGGCGCGCGCCCAGGAGGCGGACGAGAAGCACCGCCAGCTCGACCGCCTGATCCAGGAGGAGCGCGAGACCCTCCAGCGCGTCGCCGGCCTCTCCAAGGACGAGGCCGTCCAGCTCCTCCTCGGCAAGCTCCGCCCCGAGGTCGACAAGGAGATGGGCGACTACGTCACCAAGCAGCTCGAGCGGGCCAAGGAGACCTCTGAGGAGCAGGCCCGCAAGATCATCGCCCT
>CAYUME010000433.1:0-4932 GCA_964445475.1 uncultured Planctomycetia bacterium | reverse complement strand
TTCACGGTCAGCATAATGGATAGAAGCGCAGACGTTCCGGATCCCGAGTTCCCGCTTGCGGACTGGACGTGGGTACTCTAATGGCAGCAGGACAACCTGTCTACCCCCGGATAGGGTACGGGATGCGTATGACGGGTTGGGACATCAACCGGGACGGGCCCCCAAAATGGAGACGGAAGGGAACGGCCATGTTACGAAACGAAACACATGCCGGGCGAGGTCGGAGGCCGCCGCGTAGGCGCATCTCATTGCAGGAAGGCTACTTGCGCCACATTCGCGGGTCTGGCACGCCATTTGCTTTTGCACCCATCCTGGCGTGTCGTTGACAGTTGCTCGTTTTGATAAACAAGCATAGAGGAGGCCGGGACATGAACGAGGAGCGGTTCCGGGCCATCCGGCTTCACAAGATCCCGGGCAATCCCCTCCGCGAGCTTCACCTCGGGCCGCGGACGCCTTCGTCCGCCGGTTCAATGGCGCGTGAGGCGGCGAAAACGCGGCGGGAGCGGCCCGTCACTGCCCGGCGGGAGCGGCCACGGAGATCCGGCCGTCCTCTTCCCGCACCGGGATGAACCGGGCCCGCTCCCGTCCGCCGCCGTTGGGGGCGTGGAGCGCCAGCGTGAGCCGGCCCTCGAATGTCCGGAAAAGCATGCCGTGGCCGCCGTCGCCGCTGTAGACCGGCTCCGGGTCCTGCGTCCACGGGCCCGTGACCGATCCGGAGACGGAGCGCGCCACGCCCAGCGCGTAGCCGTCCTTCCCGAAGCTCGACCAGAGCATCAGCAGATGCCCGTTCTGCGCCCGGTGCAGGAACGGACCGTCGGTCACCCTGTCCTTTTGGGGGGTCGCCCAGGGCGCCTCGGAGGCCTTGAAGAGGAGGATCGGCCGGCCGGCCGGGGACGCGAGGTCGGGCTCCAGGCGCGTCGCGCAGATCTCCCCGTCGTGTACCTGCACCCACTCGTGGCAGAAGATCAGCCAGGGGATCCCGGCGTCCCCCACGTACAACGTCCCGTCGAGACACTCCCAGTCGCGGGGTGTCACGGGGCCGTCGCTGTGGACCTTGAAGGGACCGCGCGGGTCGTCCGCGACCAGGATCTGCGTCCCCCGGCGGGCCTCGGGCGCCTTGAAGGAAGCGAAGAGAAACCAGCGGTCCTTGTAGCGGTGGACTTCGGGGGCCCAGAAGTCGCGGTCGGCCCAGAAGCCCTTGGGCGGGTCGAAGGCGCTGCGGGGCTCCCAGGTCCGGAGGTCCCGGCTGAGATAGACGTTGAACCCGGGGGTGCCCGCCGCACGCCCGCCGGTGCCGTACATGCAGTACAACCGCTCGGCCGGCAGCGGGACGACGAAGGGGTCGCGGATGAAGAGGGCGTCGGTGGGCATGCCGGGGGCGGGAGGCTCCGCCGCGGGCGCGCCCCGGATTGCGAGCAGAAGCGCCAGGGACAGAAACGGCAGGCGCCGGGTGGCGTGGCGCGCGGGGTCGGATCGGCGTCTCACCGGGGCACCTCGAGTCGGGGCGCGACAAGCCAGTTCCCGCGAAACGGGCCATCCGGGGGATGGCGCCGAATGGTCGGCGCTCGCGGGCGCGTCGCAACAGGAACATATCACGGCAGGAGGGGAAATCCATCTTTTCGGTGGAGCGTTCCCCGGTGCGCGGTCCCCCGCCTCCGCCCGGGCCCGCATCCGCTGAGACTGAGGCGGGCTGCCGGAACCCGCTTTCGCCTCGCGGAGAGACGGACGAAGGCGAACGTCACGCCCCGCCGGGGCGGGGGCTTCAGTCCGCCACCACCCGGCCCATCCCCGCCGCCACGCGCGCCAGCCGCTCGTAGTCCACCCGATCCGGCGTATCGCCCGGCATGTGGTAGTACGGGTACCGGAACGGGGCCGTGTCGGTGACCATCAGCGCCGGATATCCCTCCTGCCAGTAGGACCCGTGGTCCGACCACCCGATCCCGGTGATCGAGGCCGGGGCGGCGACGCCCGAGGCGTTGTCGTCCCGGAGCGCCGCCTCCGCCGCCGCCATGACGAGCAGGGCCCGGACCCACGCGTGGGGCGTGCGGGGCAGGAGGGCGAGCCGCATCAGGTCTCCTGGAGGCGTGCGACGAGGGCCTCGAGATTGCAGCGGGCCACCGCCTCGTACCGTGCCCGGAAATGCGGCGTCGCGTAAACAGCGGGCCGGTCGAGAAACCGGCGGAAGATCTCCGCGCGCCCCTTCCGGTACTCCGGGTCGGGAACCCAGGCGTACTCGCGCCGGATCCCCGCCTCGTAGGCCGCGAACTCGACCGCCGAGCGTCCGAGGACGGCGAGGTCGGTGTCCGCGACGAGCGCGCCGTCCGGCGTCGCCGGCAGCGCCGTGTGGCGGGTGTCGAGGACATGACCGGCGACGCGGCGCGCAAGCGTCCCTGAACATCCCGCAGCCCGGCAGGCCGCCGCCGCGAGGTCCGCGCTCCGCGCCTCGTTGTCCTCCGCTCGCGGATCGTACACCGCGTCGTGGAACCAGAGGGCCAGTTCCGCCGCGTCCGGATCGGAGGCCGCGCCGCGCGCCTCGTCCCATTCCGCAAGACAGCGGGCGACGTGTTCGAGGGTGTGGTAGGACCGGTGGGGCTCGGCGTAGCGCCGGGCCAGGTCGTCGTAGACGGCCTCCGCGTCGCCCCGCGACCCGAGCCGACGCCAGAGCGCATCCCAGCGCGTCTTATCGCCCATGTCCGAGCTTCGCCACCATCGCCTGGTGGACGGCCGCCGGCACGTACTTGGCCACGACCGACTCCCACCCCGTCGGCCCGATCAGCCCCTTGACGAAGCTGGAGCTGATCTCCGCGATCCCGCGCGGCGGCATCAGGAAGATGGTGGTCACGGCGGGGTCCAGGTCGGCGTTGATGTGCCGCATCGTCCGCTCGTACTCGTAGTCCCCCTCCGAGCGGATGCCGCGGAGGATGTAGCCGGCCTGGACGGCGCGGGCGAAATGGACGAGGTACTGGCCCTCGAAGCGGTCGAGGCGCACGGAGGGAAAGGGCCTCGATGCGTCCCGGAGGAAGGCCATCCGCTCGTCGAGCGTGAAGGTCGAGGACTTGTCGGGGTTGACGCCGACGGCGACGACCAGCTCGTCAAAGAGGCGCGCCCCCTGCTCGATCATCCAGTGGTGGCCGTTCGTGATCGGGTCGAAGCTGCCGGCGTACACGCAGCGTCTCATGGGGCGTCTCCCTCGAAGCGGCGCAGGTCGCTGCGGCGGAACGTCCACTCCGGCGTCCGCAGCGTCTCCCCGAAGCCTGCCGCGTACCACGGGCTTTGCGCGGCCTCGGCGGGGTTCCGGAGAAGGTGGATGTCCTGGGCGGGCATGTAGCCTTGGAGAAGCAGGAAGAGGCGCCGGCCGTCCCCGCGGGGGGCCGCCAGGTCGGCGACCAGGACGACGTGGCCGGGCGAGCCGCCCTGGATGAAGACGTCGCCGATCCGCATCGCGGCGGGATCGGGGACGGGCGTCAGCTCGCGGGCGAGCGAGCGCGTCCCCGCGTAGGTGAAGACCGTGTCGAGGTAGCCCCGGAAGGCGTGGCGGGAGGCGTCGAGGGGGGCCGAGCGGGCCCAGGCGACCCGGTTCCCGGCCACCGTCGGGCGCCACCCGTCCCGCCATCGCGTCCAGTCGGCGCGGTCCCCGCTCGTGAAGTCGAAGTGGATGGCCGCGTGCGCGCCGCGCGAGAAGAGATACTCGGCCCGGAGCCGCATCACGGCGTCCGCGCACTGCTGGAGGTCCCGGGATCCCACGTCGATGTCCACCACCGCGGCATGCGCCTCCTGGTTGGTTTTCCGGCGGCCGTCGTGGAGCAGGACGGGCGGGTTCCCCGGCTTCAGCGGGAGGTGACGAAGCCACGCGGCGAAGGAGCCGGCGTCGACCGGGACGCGCTCGAACCCGTCGGGGGCGGCGACCCGGAGGGCGAGGGACTGGGCGGGGTCGGCCGCCTCGAGCCAGGGATAGGCCGTCGGCGGGGCCGCGGGCTGAGGGAATGCCGGGCCGGCCCCCGCCGCGAGCACCCAGGCCAGGACGCAGTCGAGACCGGTCAGACGACGGCCCATGGCAGCCTCTCCTCCGGTCCGTCTCAGTCGCTGTGCCGCAGGAACTGGCCCTGTCGCACGGGGCCACGCTCCAGCGGCTTCCCGTCGATCTCGAGACGGGTGAACTGGATCGGCAGCCCCACCGCCCGCTCGAAGAGCTCCTGGCGGTCCTGGATGTGGAGGTGGAGGTGGGGCTCCGAGGAGTTGCCCGAGTTGCCGCATTGTCCGATCACGTCCCCCCGTTTCACCGCCTGCCCCGGCTTGACGCGGAGGCTCCCCTTCCGGAGATGGGCGAGCAGGACGAACTCCTCGTTGCCGAGGTCGACCAGGACGTGGTTGCCCGCCGGCGCCTGGAGGTTGGACCCCTCGAGGCGGGGGCGGTTGTCGTGGACGCCGTCGACGGCCAGGACGACGACGCCGTCGGCGGGGGCCAGGATGGGCTGGCCCCACGCGCCGTAGTCCTCGTTGCGCAGGCCGTCCCCGTCATAGGTGCCGTTGCCGCGCCAGACGGCGAAGTCGACGGCGTGGCGCTGGTCGAGGGCGATGGCGTGGTAGTTCTCGAGCGGAAGCCGGCCGCCCCAGAAGACCCACCAGGTGCCCCGGAAGGGGAGGCGGAGCTCGGCGCGGGTCTTGTAGCCGGCCCGGGGGTCGGCGGCGAGCGGCTCGCGGGGTCGGAGCCAGAGGGCGGAGATCGCGCCGGTGGCGTCGAACCCGATGGTGATCGAGAGGGTGCGATCCCCCCAGCGGTGGTCGCTGACGTACGTGCGGCTGGACGGGGAGGGGACGAGGGCCCCCTCGTCGACCCGGAGGCCGATCGACGCCAGGCTGAACGTCCCGGCCAGGACCTTGTGGAGCAGGTCGGGCGGGCACGCCTTCACCATCACGGGGCCGAAGCGCGCG
>CAYUME010000432.1:1222-4934 GCA_964445475.1 uncultured Planctomycetia bacterium | reverse complement strand
GGGTCGTCCAGCGGTTTGAATGTCGGCGCGCTTGCCGAGCCGTCCGATGGCTCGCCGCGCCGACCCGCCAACAGACGCGACTGGACCCACGCCGCCTCCGCCGCCGCCTTGTATTCCGCGCAGCCGTCGCACATCTCCGGCCACCCCTCGTTTTCCTTGCACCGCACGAGTGCCGAACCGCAGTAGCGGCACAGGCGCGGCGCCCGCATGGCGAGAAGCTGCGCCCGCACCACGGCGAGCTTCCGCTCCAGTTCCGTCACGCGCCCGACCAGGTCCTCGCAGTTGTCACACACGAACTTTCTCATAATCAGCCTTTCCGGCGGCCTTGCCGCCCGTTGAAGTCCTTGATCGCCTCCACCACCCGACGCTTCCGCATCTTCGCCCGCCAGCTCGGGTCGCCCGCAAGCAGCGCCTCCAACTCCCGAAGCTGCGCCCGCAACTGCCGAACCAGCGGCTCGTTGCACGGCGCGTCCACCGCCTCCAGCGCCGCGATCTCCCGGCGCAACTCCTCCATCCTCGACTCGATCTGGTCCGCTCGCACCGTACGCCTCCTCTCCGTCATGCCGTCGCCGCCGCGCCCGACCGGCGCTGCTCGCGCTGTAACCGCTTCATCCGCTCCCGACGCTCGATCCGCGCCCGACGCTTCGCGCGGACCTCCACCCGCTCGCCGGGCGTCCGCTCCCGGCAGTCGATGCAGTAGCCCCGCGCGAGAGCGTAAGGCCCCATCAGGATGCACCCGCACCACTGGCACAAGTCCACGTCGCACTCCCGGCGGCGATAGTGCGCCGCATGCTCCGCGCACAGGTCGTCGCCCGGGAGAGCCTCGTGCTTACACGTCGCCATCAGGCACTTGCTCATTCCTCCACCTCCCGCTCCTCGAGCCCCACGCGGACCGGAAGACCCAGCGCCTTCACCGCCGCGCCCAGACCCTTGATGTACGGCCTCGACGTCATCGGCACGCCCGGCATCGCCCCCTCGTTCACCGCCGCCCGCGCCCACCGGATCAGATCCAGACCGATCCGCACGTGGTACAGGTCCGGATGCTGCGGCCAGTGCCGCAACCCCTGATCCACGATCGCCTCCGCCGCCGTCACCCCCGAGACGTTCAACTCGCTCAGCGCGTTCCACGTCCAGAACGGCGCCGCGTACTTGAGATCCGGGCACTCCTCCCGGCAGCGGTCGAACCACGGCCGCGCCTCCGCGTTCATCCCCCCCGCCGTATACATCCGCGAGAGGAAGAACGCCGCGTGCATCCGCGCGTCCCGCTTCGGGATCGTGATCCCGTTCACCGTCAACTCCCCGTCCCGCGGCTCCTCGCTCCCCTGCCGCCACAATTCCAGCAGCGGCGGCACAGCCCGATCCACCCGATGCATCAGCCCGCCCACGTACGTCGAGCGGACCTTCGCGTCGGTGCCGTAGACCCGGGAGTAGCCGGTCAACTGGTTGTGCACGGGAAACCGGTAGCGGATGGTCGGCAGGTTCGGAACCATCCTAACATCCTTGCTCGACTCCGCCAGCCCCTGATCCGTGTAGCACTGGACATCCAGCGCGATCCCGTCGTACTGCACCCCGCGCTCCTGCCCGAGCTTCAGCGCGTCGGCGATCAGCGGCTTGAGCACCGCCGGGTCGTCCACCGTCTCATCGCTGTCGAGCAGCAAGAGCCAGTCCTTCGTCGCCCGAGCATGCAGCGCGTTGCGCGTCGCGGAGAAGTCGATCGAGCCCCCGAACGTCGGCACCTCCCCGGCCGTGAAGTCGAGCCCCAGTTCCTGCGCGACCCGGACATTCGAGTCCCCCTTCCGCGTGTCCAGGTGGACCACGACCTCGTCCACGTGATCCCGCACGCTCTCCACCGCCGCCCGGAACCGCGGCTCGTTCCCGTTCGCCAGCATCACCAGCGACAACGTCGGCATCGGGTGCCGCATCCCCTTCGCCACCCGACCGTCCACCAGCGCGTCGATCCGGTCGAGCATGGCCTGCTGCCCGTACTCCCGCTCGACCAGCGCCCGCGCCCGATCCGCGTCGCGCTCCCGCCAACTCCTCCGGTACGACTCCTCCAGCTCGTCGAGCGTCGTCCAGATCCGCGCGCACGGGTAGATCTCCCGCGCCCCCGGCCAGTCGTGGACCAGCGGCAGGCACCCGCAGCAGATCCCCTCCGCCACGGCATACTGGAAGCTCTCCCACGGGCTCGTCGAGAGCACGACGTCCATCCCCGCGAAGAAGTCCGGCATGGCCTCTGCCGGGACGTCCCCGTGGTACTCGATCCGCCGCTGGACGTCCGCCGGCATCAAGTGTTCAAAGTAGGGCGAGTACCGCGGGTCGAGCCACGCCCCCGCGATGTGCATTGTCGCCGTCGGGTCCGCCGTCAGGAGCCGGATCGTCGCCTGCGCCCAGAGCTCCGGCCCCTTCTTGTGCGACACGCTCCCGACCCACGCGATCCGACGACCACCGCCGAACGGGACCATCGGGGCCTTCCGCATCCGAAACGCCGACAGGTCCACCCCGTTCGGGATCACGTGCCGCTCGACGTCGCCGATCCGGAACGTCTTGACCGCGAACCGCTCGACGTGCGGCGCGACGAACACGACGTCATCGACGTTGCCCCATCGGATGTCCAGCGGCGTCCGCTGGAACGCCTCGTAGCTGTGCCACCGGATCACGTGCGGGATGCGCTGCACGGTCCGCGTCGCCTGCACCGCGTGCTCGTCGGCCCACTCGATCCACAGCAGGTCGAACCCCGGCAACGGCCAGTGATCCACCCGCTGCACCGTGTCGCCCCGCGCCCGCCAGTGCGCCTCGATGGGCTTGAGGAACATGTCCCCGCCCGGCCCGCAGATCGTGGCGATCCTCATGCGCTCGGTCCTCCATGACGCCTCAGAAACCGCTCCTCCTCCTTCTCTCCGCCCGCGCCGGTCGGCAAGTCCCGCAGCGCCTTCTTCAGCGCCTCGACCTCCTCCCGGCTCGGGTACCCGTGCCGCCAGTCCAGCAGCGGAGCCACCCGCGACACCCACGCCGCGAACGCCCGCTCGCGCGTCGCCCGGTACCGCTCGCAGCGCAGCCAGATCTCCTCCGGCGGAGGCACCGCCCACTTCTCGCGCAGCGCCTCCTCCACCGCCCGCGACGTGTCGTGCCACGGCTCGACCACCGGGAAGATCGGCGGCAGACTCCCGGACGGAACCACCGGCTCGGCCGGGGCACCACGCGGCACCACCCGCACCTCGGCCGCCGCCCGCCTCGGGAACCGCTGCATGAGGCCCGATAAGACGTCCCCCGGGTAGTCGGCCAGCACCGCCTCCGGCGCGCGGTCCTCGCCCCAGACGACCGAGAACGGGTCCAACTCCGCTCCGCTCTTCAACATCAGGATCGAGCCGACCTCCTCCATCCGGTACCCGCGAGGCCGCAGCCCGACCTCCTTCCAGCGGTTCGCCATCGTCCCGTCCACGTTCCGCGGCGCCTGCGGGTTCCACGGCTTCCACCCCAACAGCTCCAGCGCCGAGGAGGACAACGCCCGGCCCGCGCCCAGAAGCATCCCCTCCCGCGCACCCGTGTACCCCGGCCAGTACCGGCCGCGCCACCCCACGAGGTCCAGCGCGTACCCGTCGAGCAGGCCCTGCACCGCCTCCCCCGACTTCATCCCCCGGACCAGCGATCCGATCAGCTTCACCGACAGCAGATCGTCCGACCCGGTCAGGATCACCCCGTCCACCCCGAGCGT
>CAYUME010000432.1:0-1212 GCA_964445475.1 uncultured Planctomycetia bacterium | reverse complement strand
CCCGCCATCTGCACCGCCGCGTCGAGCTTCTGCCCGAGCGGCTGGTTCGCGTGTTCGAGATAGACGTCCGCCCCGCACCGGCGGCACAGATCCCGGCTCGCGGCCCCCTCGCTCCCCACCACGACCAACCCAAGCTCCGCGCCGACGTCCCATGCGTCGATCAGGGTCCGGTAGTACCGCAGGGCGAACTCCGTCAGCACCGGACGACCCCAGATCGCGATCACCACCCCGAGCCTCATGCGCGCACCTCCACCCCCGTCACGAGCAGACGCTCCATCAGCACGGCCTTCGCGTAGAGCGTCAACCCCGGATGGATCGACGTCAGCGCCGCCGGCACCCCGCAGAACCCGAAGGACCGGGCCTCGCCCGGCGAATGCCGGAACAACCACGACCCGTTCACCCGCGCCCGCATCGCCTCCCGCGTCGCCTCCGACAGCCGGAGATGCGGCAGGACATCGCCACCCTCCCGGACCCGCCGCACCAGGTCGTAGCGCGGGTTCGGGAACTCCAGCAGCCGCGGCGAGAACTGGCGCACCATCTCCTTCTTCAGCGGGTCCGCCCGGTACGGTCGGAGGTCGTACTCGCACAGGACCTCCATCCACTCCAGCGAACAGAACGGCGCGAACCACCGACCGCCCGGCGCCTGGAGCATCGCCGGCCCCTCCAGCATGAAGTAGGTCACGAACCGAGCCACGCTCGGCATCCGCCAGACGTTCCACGCCGTCGTCTCGTCCGACCAGACCGCCGACACCCCGTTCCCCCGCACACCCGCCAACCTCCCGAGCAGCGGCCCCATCTGCAACCGACCCGGCTCGCTGATCTTCTCCCCGAGCAGCGGGTCGAGCAGGACCGGAGCGTAGATGTCCTCCCCGCCTTCGAGGATCGTCCGCTGCACCCCGTCGCCGTAGGTGTGCCGCAGGATCACCCCCGCCCCGGACACCTCCGGCTCCCACGTCACGAACCGGATCCGGTGCGGCTCGAGGCCCGCCTCCCGCAGGAGCGCCGAGATCAGCCGCGAGTCGAACCCGCCCGAGTGCGGCATGATCCACTCCAGCGACGGATCGAAACACCGCCGCACGTACTCCCGGAGCGCCGTCAGCCCTGCCGCCGCGAAGTCCCGCAGCCGGATCTCCTTCGCCCCCGGCGGGCGCGCCATCATCTCCCGAACCGCCGGCTGCGCCAGCCGCGGGACCGCCACGATCTCCCGGAAGA
>CAYUME010000431.1:0-4983 GCA_964445475.1 uncultured Planctomycetia bacterium | reverse complement strand
TGTCGAGCTTCTCCGCCTCGGCCAGCGCGAGCTTCCAGAGGCGGAACCATTCCGGGGAGAGGTAGGGCGTCATGAGGCCGGGGCGGGGGTGGACGAAGACCTGGCGGACCTTCTGCTTCGCCAGGTCGTTGAGGGTCGAGACGATCTGGTCGTCGGTCAGGTCGTCGTTCCAGACCCAGAGGGGCGCGGTGGCGTACTCGCGGGGCGGGCTGGCGAAAAGGGCCTTTACGTCTGCGGAGGACGGAGCGGCCGCAGCGGGGCCGGTCGGCGCGCCCCGGGGCGGGGTCGGCGGGGCGGAGCAGGCGCAGGCGAGCAGAGCGGCGAGCGCGGCGGGATGGATGCGGACCATGGTTCCCCCTTCGGAATAGAGCCCGGACGGGCGGATCGTGAGGCGAGCCACGCCCTCTCCTTCTATATCATATGGGAGAGGGGTGGCAATGCCTGATTTGATCAATGATTTGCACGGACTGCTCAGACGGGAAGAGTGGCCCCCGGCGGACATAAGTTATAAAGGGAAAGGCGAGGGGGCGGGAGCTCGCGATGAAGCGCCCGAACCGAATACCCCGTGACATGCGCTGCGGGTAGCCCGGGCCCGTCGCCCCCTCTCCCCGGTCGGCATTCCGTCGGGGCTCTCTATCCTCGCCGGCCCCAGCCCGCCAGCGCCGCCGCCAGAAGGAGATGCAGCCACGGCCATGCCGGGAGCGTCGCCGCCGAAGCCGCCACAAAGCACCCCGTGCCCTTGTCCTCGTCGCCGCCCCCGCCTGCCGCCTTGTAGCCGTCCGGCGTGTCCGTCGGATCCAGGGGGTTCGAGCCGGCGTCCACCTCCGTCCCGTCGTCGTACCCGTCCCGGTCCGTGTCTGCCGCGTTCGGGTCCGTCTGCGCATTGTACTCGCCGAGGTTCGGCAGCCCGTCCCCGTCCGGGTCGCCGTTCCCGTCCTGCCCGAGGTTGCCGAAGCGGGACGTCTCCCAGCCGTCCGCCAGCCCGTCCCCGTCGCTGTCGGTCGGCCGGGCGCCGGGGTCGGCCGGGTTCCCGCCCCAGGCCGTCTCCGCCGGGTCGCTGTGCCCGTCCCCGTCCGTGTCGATGATCCGCCAGTCCCCCATCGGCCGGGCGGAGACCTCGAGGGATTCCGCGCTTTCGCCGGCCGCGTAGACCGCCGTCACGACGACATGGCAGGTCTTGCCGTTCGTGAGGCCGCCCATCGTGCAGGGGCTCGTCACGTCCTGGAGCTTCCGCCCGTCCGGCAACAGGCCGTAGAGGGCCCTCGTCACGCCGGACACGGAGGCCAGGTAGAGGTTGAAGGACGTCGCGCCCGCGGCGGGGCTCCAGGAGACGGTGATCTCGCGGTTGCCGGCGGTCGCCGCCACGCCCGTCGGGGGCGGCGTGGAGCCGTCCGTGGCGGGGTAGAGCTGGCTCTTCGGGACGATCTGTTTCGACTGGCTCGCGCTCGACCAGGAGAGCTGCGCGACCGCCCCGCCGCCGTTCTCGTAGTACTCCATCACGAGGTCGGCCTTCTGCCCGGCCGCGAGCGCGATCGTCCCGCTCGACTCCGTCGGCCCCCGGTCCACCCAGGCGTCGACGATCGCCTGGCCGTTCACCCGGAGCCGCACGCCGTCGTCGGTCCGCGCGTAGAAGGTGTGGGTCTCGGAGTACCGGGCCTCGACCTGGCCCGTCCAGCGGACGGAGAAGGTGTCGGCGCCGAGGGCCGGGTCGGGGGCGCCGTCGCCCCAGTCGAAATCGACGGTCTCGTCGGTGCGGACGAGCTTGAGCGCCGTGTGGTCCATGTTGTCGAAGTACTCCCCCCTCAGTCCGGTGCCGCTGCCGGAGGGGGGAGGCGGAGGGGGCGTGGCGGAGTCGTCGTCCGCGATCGTGACCGTCGCCTGGGCCGGCGCGCCGACCGCGTACCCCGACCCGGCGGTCACCGCCAGCTGCACCGTCTCGGGCCCTTCGACGGCCGCATCCTGGAGGGGGGAGACGACGACCGCGACGGAGGAGGCGCCCGCCGGGAGGGTGACGGTCGCCCCGATGGACGCGTAGTCCGTCCCGTTCGTCGCGGTGCCGCCGCACGAGACGCTCACGGTGAGCGCGGAGGCGGTGGCGCCCGTGCGCGACACGGTGAAGGCGCCCGTGCCGCCCGCTTCCGTGGCGTCGGCGTCGGAGGCGGTCACGGAGACGACGGGGGAGGCGGTCGACCCGCCGGAGCCCCAGATCTCGAGGCCCGAGAGGTTGGCGTCGCCGGGGGAGCAGGTGATCCGGACGGCCCCGTCGGCGACGGTCGTCAGCCAGGGGCCCAGCCTCTCCCAGTGACCCGCCGCGCCACTGGCGTAGCCCGACTTCACGACGGTCCCGTTCAGCGAGATATCGAACGTGGAGGAGGCGTTGTCCTCCCAGACGTAGAGGAAGACCTCGTACGTGCCGTTGGGGACGGCGGTGACGGTGACGTTGCTTCCGGCAGCGCTCCAGACGGAGGAGCGGATCATCGTCGTGCGGTTGGCGTCGGTCGCGGGAGAGAGCGTCACGCCTTGGCTCTCGAAGGCGCTGCCGGTGTACGAATAGTTGGGCGCGTCCTTCCCCTCCCAGGGATTGCCGTCGATCGCCAGGGCGGGCCCGTTGAGGTTGATGGCGCGGTAGAAGGCGCTGTTGGGATCGCGGACGAGGACGGAGACGGGGGGGGAGGAGCCGACGGCGCCCTGGTTGTCCACGGCGCGCGCCGTGAGGGTGTAGTTGCCCACGCCGACGTTGGTCCAAGTGAGCTGATACGGCGCCGTCGCGTCCTCCCCGATCTTCGCGTCGCCCGCGTAGAACGCGACGCGGGCGATCGTGCCGTCGAGGTCCGCCGCCGTGGCGGCGATCGCGATGGAAGCGGGGGCGCTGAAGGAGGCGCCGGGGGCGGGGCTGGTGATCGTGGCGGAGGGGTAGGCGTTCCCGGTCGAGCCGCCCGGCGGGGCGTAGGCGCGGGAGGCGTCGTCGAGGACGAGGACCCAGTCGTGGCCGGTCCCGTTCGAGGGGGGCGCGAAGGCGCGCGTGCCGGCGTTGGCGAAATCGGAGGCGGCCGCGGTGGAGGCGCCGTCGCGCGGATTGTACCACCAGGCCTTGAGCGTCGCGCCGGAGATCGTCCCGAGATTGACCGTGAAGGCCTGGCCGGAGGCGCTGTAGATGAAAGCGTAGCCGTCGCCGCGGGTGGCCTGGATGCGGTTGCCGCCGGAGAGGGCGTCGGCGACGAGGGACTGGTCGGGGACCCGGCTGAAGAAAGGGCGGGAGAGCAGGAGGTTCCGGACGTGCATCATGTCCCAGGCGCCCGCGAAGTCGAGCGAGTCGTACCAGTAGGCGTGGGCCCAGGAGACGGCCGTGCGGCCGGGGGCGTACATCTGCCAGATGTTGTGGCAGCCGTAGGTGTGGCCGTGGGCGCCGGCGAAGAGGTCCCAGTAGGCGTACTTGCGGACGTCGATGTCGATCGCGTACCCGTTGGCGGGGTTGAAGCTGATGGGGTGGTCCTCGTAGGTCGGCTCGCCGTCCATGACGGGCTTGACGGGGGAGAGGTTGTAGACGGCCTGGATGCGGTTCCAGACGTCGGTGTCGCGGCCGTGGCCGGTCTGGAGCATGTTGAAGTCGAGCCAGGCGTCGTTGTGGAACCAGGCGGAGGAGGTGTTCCCGCCGGGGGGGTGGAAGGTGACGACGTGCTTTCCGCCGTCGCCCTCGGCGATGCCGGCGGCCATCTCGCGCCAGACCGTCTCGAAGCCGGCGGCGTTGCGGTCGCCGCCGAGGACCCAGATGATGTTGGGCCGGGTGGCATAGCGGGAGGCGATGAAGCGGCCGTAGGCGCGGGCGTTGGAGGCGTTGAGGGGGCCGTCGTTGACCCACCGCCCCCAGGTCGGGAGGATGCCCAGGTAGATGCCGCGGGCCTGGGCGAGACCGACGATGTAGTCGACATGGTCCCAGTAGTCGTACTGCGCCGCGTCGGCGGGGTCGGAGCCGGTCGTCGTGTCGGGCGTGGCGGGGTTGTTGTCGCGCAACGGCCGGTCGCCGTGGGCGTTGGGGGTGTTCAGGCCGTCGAGCTCGGCGAGCGCCACCGCCTGGATGACAGTGAAGCCCTTGCCGCGGCGGTTCTCCAGGTACTGCTCCGCCTCGGCGCGGGTGAGCCGGTGGAAGAGCTCCCAGGCGGTGTCGCCCAGGTAGAAGAAGGGGGCGCCGTCGGCGTGCTCGAGGAAGCGGCCGTTGGCGGCGACGCGGAGGTCGCCGTGGGAGAAGTCCCACGAGGGGCCGCTGCGGGCGGTCTCGGCCGCGGCCGACGCGGCGGCGAGAAGCGCGGCCAGGAGCAGGGCGGGGGCGCGCCGGACGGGGTGCGCGGACATCGGACGCATGACGGCCTCCTTTCAGGGCCCGGGGCGCCCTCCGGATACACGGAGAGCGGGCGCCCGAACGGGCGTTTTCACGGGATCGGGCCGCCCCCGGCCGGGGGCGGCGGCCTCAGCGGGGATCGGCCCGGTAGACGGCCATCCCCATCAGGTGCGGATCGGTCCGTTTCGCGACCAGCTCGACGTCGAGCGTCCCGTCGGCCACGGCGGCGCGGACCGGCCCGAGCCGGACCCACGCGCCCCGCTTCATGCCGGGGCCGATGCCCTTCAGCCGCGTCTGCCCCTCGACAGCGACGTCGAAGGCGCGGTGGTCGTCGGCCAGGTTCTCCATCACCCAGAAGCAGACGTCGTAGACGCCGTTCGGGAGCGGCTGGGCGAGGGCGAGGGAGCGCTGCGGGCCGAAGACCGCGGTGTTGAGCATCGCCTGGAGGGCGTCGTCGACGGGCGGTGCCGGGTACACGCCGGTGGATGTGCAGGCCGGCTCCGGCGCGACGCGCAGGCCGCGCGCAAGGGCCTCCCGGTAGGAGAGCCAGCGCCGCCCCTCGACGGTCGCCGCCTCGCCGTTGAAGTTGATCCCGAGGACGAACGGGGTGGACCGGATCGCCCTGACCAAGCCGGACGTCCTGGCCG
>CAYUME010000430.1:1112-4983 GCA_964445475.1 uncultured Planctomycetia bacterium | reverse complement strand
GAGGTGCCCGAGGTCAAGGCGGGTCGGGAGTACTTCCGCCAGCTCTTTGTCGGCGGAGACCGTCGTCCCCGGGCGCGCGCGCCAGACGAAGGCTACTTTCGGGTGGCCGGCTTCCTCCCGCCGGCCCGCGACCCGCAGGGCAAGGAGGTCCCCGACAAGTCCGGTTTCGTCTTCAAGCCCGGGGATCTCAAGCCGTGGGCCCGCCTCGACGACGTCAACATCGTTCTCCTGCACTCGTGGGAGGTCTCGATCCATCCGGTGAAGTCCGTGGATGCCGCCGCGAACGCGATCCGATTCCCGGCGCCGCTCAAGGAGTGGTGGACGATCGGGTATTGGGAGAAGGCCCAGCGGTATTACGTCGAGAACGCCCGCGAGCTGCTCGACCGGCCGGGCGAGTGGTACCTGGATCGCGGGACCGGCGTGCTGAGCTACTGGCCGATGCCGGGCGAGCGGATCGGGGAGACCGAGGTCGTTGCGCCCGTTCTCCCGGAGCTGGTCCGTTTCGCCGGCCGGCCGGACGAGGGGCAGCCCGTCCGTCACGTCACGCTCCGGGGGCTGGCCTTTCATCATGCGGACTGGGTCCTCGATCCGAAGGGCAACAGCAGCACGCAGGCGGCGGTCGAGGTCCCCGCCGCGGTCGTGGCCGACGGCGCCTTCCGCTGTGCGATCGAAGGCTGCGAGGTCGCCCGCGTCGGCATCTACGGGATCTGGCTCCGACGCGGGTGCCAGGACTGCCGCGTCGAGCGCTGCCGGCTCTTCGACCTGGGGGCCGGGGGGATCCGCGTCGGCGAGACGCAGCGCGCGGAGGCCGACGCGGCCGAGTCCTGCCGGAACGTCGTGGACAACAACCACCTCTACGACGGCGGGCGGGTGTACGCCTCGGGCGTGGGGATCTGGGTGGCGCAAAGCAGCCACAACCGGATCTCGCACAACGACGTCCACGACTTCCTCTACTCGGGGATGTCCATCGGCTGGAACTGGAACGACGCGCCCAACCGCACCCACCACAACGTCGTCGAGTTCAACCGCGTCCACCACCTCGTCCACGGCGTCCTGAGCGACGCGGGGGCCATCTACACCCTGGGGGCGTCGCCGGGGAGCGTGATCCGCAACAACGTCTGCCACGACGTCTGGCCCTACGCCGAGCCGCCGTTCGGGTGGGGCATCTACCTCGACGCGACCTGCAGCCAGTACCTCGTCGAGGAGAACGTGGTCTACAACACGCAGAGCGGCGGGCTGATGTACAACAACGGCGGGCACGAGCACGTCATCCGCAACAATGTCTTCGCCCGCTCGGCCTTTTTCGCGCTCTGGCCCTTCTGGGAGAAGCGACCGAACACCTTCGAGCGGAACATCGTCCTGCTGTCGCAGGGGGAGCTGTTCTTCCCCCACGCCGTCCATTCCCTGAAACAGCGGCTGGCCTCGAAGGAGCCGCTGGGGGTGTGGGATCGCAACCTCTACTTCCACGCGGGCGGCGCCGACCGGCTGCGCTTCTTCCGGTGGGACTTCGACGCCTGGAAGGGGACGGGCCTCGACGCGAACTCCGCGATCGCCGACCCGCTGTTCGTCGACCCCGACGCGGGCGACTTCAGCCTCCGGCCGGGCTCCCCCGCGCTGAAGCTGGGCGTCAAGCCCATCGACACGTCGAAGGTCGGGCTTTACGGCGACCCGGCCTGGGTCGCCGAGGCCCGCGCGGTCCGCCATCCCCCGACCGTCCTGCCGCCGCCCCCGCCGCCGCCGAAGCCGGCGGAGATCGACGACGGCTTCGAGGAGACGCCGCCGGGGAGCCCGCCCCGCGCGGATCACGTCGATCCCGACAAGGACGGCGCTTCCATCCGCGTCACCGACGTGCAGGCCGCCGGCGGGACGCGCAGCCTGAAGTTCACCGACGCGAAGGCCCTGGAGCCGTCGTGGATGCCGCACCTGTTCTACCGGCCGCATTTCACGGGGGGCCTTGCACGGCAGGCCTTCGACCTCCGGCTGGAGAGGGGCGCGAGGCTCTTCACGGAGTGGCGCGACGAGGGGGAGTATCCGCATTGCATCGGGCCGAGCGTCTCCTTCGACGAGGCGGGGCGGGTGGTGGCGGGCGGGAAGGCCCTTGCGACCGTCCCCCTCGGGCAATGGTCGCATATCGAGATCGAGGCCGCGCTCGGGATGGCCGCACCGCGGACGTTCACGCTGGCGGTGACCGGGCCGGACGGGATAAAGCAGACCTTTGAGGATCTTGCGTTTTCCGGGAAAGACTTCCGTGAGCTGCACTGGCTGGGCTTCAGCAGCACGGCGGCAGCGGACTGCGTCTGGTACGTGGACAACCTGAAGGTGAAGCGGGTCGGAAAGTGACGCCTGCACCTCGCGGAGTCGTTCGCTCTTCCCCGGGATCCTGGCTTTTCAGAGGACGCAGGCGGGGTGCCCGGGCGGAGGCGGTTGAAGGCTTCCCCTCTAGGAGGGGCTTGTGCCATGGTTGTACAATCATGGCAATAGCCGGTGGGGGATCGGGGACCCCCGGGTGCGCATTCGAACCGGGGGCGCGCCTCTCCTGGTTTATCAAAACCAGCAAACCCGATCCGGGGCTCGCACGGTATAAGCAAACGGCGTGCCAGGCGCGCCGATTTTCGCGCAAGTGGCTTGCCCACAAGTACTAGCGTGTGATTTTCGCTTTCCGACGGCTCCCGAAAGTGTTACTTAAAGTAACACGGGTGGCAATCCTTGTGGGGGGGGGAGGGGCTCCGATGACCCATTCGATCCCTTCGCCGACTCGCTCTCTTGTCGCCATCGGGACGGTCCTGACGCTCGCCGCGTGTTCGGCGCCCGGGCCGGCCTCCGAGGGGGCCGACGCCGTCCCGGCGTCTTCACCGCCTCCCGCCTGGCGCGCCCTCTTCGACGGCCGCTCCCTCGACGGCTGGGAGCACATCGGCCCCGGGCGCTTCGTCCTCGAGGACGGAGCCCTCCGGAGCGAGGGTGGCATGGGTCTCCTCTGGTACACCCGGGAGAAATTCGGCAACTGCACGATCCGCGTGGTCTTCAAGACCACCCACGACAACTCCAACGCCGGGGTCTTCTTCCGTATCGCCGAGAAGCCCTCCGACCCGTGGTATGCCGTCCACCACGGGTACGAGTGCCAGATCCTCGAGAAGGAGGACGACTACCACCGGACGGGGGCGATCTACTCGCTCTCCCCCGCTCGCGGGCGCCCCGCGCGGCCGCACGGCGAGTGGAACACGATGGAGATCGAGCTGGACGGGCCGCTCGTCCGCGTGACGCTCAACGGCGAGGCCGTCAACACGTTCGACCCGTCGAAGCCCGTTCCCGAGCGGAAGAAGAACTTCGAGCCCGAACGGGGCTCGCGCCCCGAGTCGGGATACCTCGGGGTCCAGAACCACGACGACTACTCGAAGAACCAGGCGAACGTCTTCTTCCGGGAGGTGAGCGTCCGGCCACTGCGGTGACGACCGCGCCCCGGACCGTTGCCGCGGTTGCCGATGTCGGGGATCCTCGCGATGCGCACACCTTCGATCGCGTCCGCGCTCCTGTCGGCCGGCCTCGCGGCCTCGCTCGCGGCCGCGTCGGAGCCGATCGTCGTCCCGCTCTGGCCGGCCGGGACGCCGGGCGTGGACGCGGCGGCCGGACCGGAGACGGTCAAGGTCGAGGAGAAGGACGGCGTCAAGACGACGCGGATCTCGGCCGTCACGAACCCCTCGTTCGCGGTCTACCGGCCCGCCGGCGCGGCCGCCGCGACGCGTCCCGCGGTGGTGATCTGCCCGGGCGGCGGGTACGGGATCCTCGCCTACGACAAGGAAGGGACGGAAGTCGCCGAGTGGCTGAACGGCCTGGGCGTCGTCGGGATCGTGCTGAAATACCGCGTGCCGAAGCA
>CAYUME010000430.1:219-1102 GCA_964445475.1 uncultured Planctomycetia bacterium | reverse complement strand
CTTTCGGGAGCTGCCCGTCGCCGGACAGTCGGCCGCCCACCGGCGCATCGTCGAACGACGTGAGCGTCACCGCCGTGCTGCTGAAATACCGCGTGCCGAAGCAGCGCGACGCCGCCTTCCGGGACGCCCAGCGGGCGGTGCGGCTCGTCCGTTCGCGCGCCGCGGAGTGGGGCGTCAACCCGAAGCAGGTGGGGATTCTCGGATTTTCCGCCGGTGGACACCTCGCGGCCCGCGTCTGTACGAACTTCAAGACGGCCGCGTACGAGAAGGCGGACGCGAGCGACGACGCGGCCTGCCGCCCCGACTTCGCGGTCCTGGTCTACCCGGCCTACCTCGACGCGGAGGACGGCCAGGGCCTGGACGCGGCGACGCTGCCCGTCGCGCCGGAGACGCCGCCCACGTTCATCGCGATCGCCTTCAACGACAAGTTCACGCCCGGCGCCCTGCACTACTTCCAAGCCCTCCGGAACGCCAAGGTCCGGTCCGAGCTGCACGTCTTCCAGTTCGGCGGTCACGGCTGCGGGCTGCGCCCGAGCGGGGAGAACATGACGACGTGGCCGGAGGCCTGCGCGCGCTGGCTGCGGGGAATCGACGTCGTGTCACGCGGTTGAGATGGACCCCGGCCAAGGGGGCCGGGGCCATCCCCGTCGGAGGTTTCACCATGAAGCGGACGTTCGGCGCGACGATCGCAGCGACCGCCGTCTCCCTTTCCGCCTGGGCCGGGGAGCCCGAATTGGGGCCCGGCGTCCGGCTCGAGGCCGACGGCAAGCCCATCGACGGCGAGGTCGGCCACCTAGTCCCTGTTGTTGCCGACTGGAACGGCGATGGGAAGAAGGATCTGCTGGTCGGCAACTTTTTCAATCGGCAGGACAGCGAGAAGCAG
>CAYUME010000430.1:0-209 GCA_964445475.1 uncultured Planctomycetia bacterium | reverse complement strand
GTTCGGCGGCGGGAAGATCCGGCTCTATCTGAACGAGGGGACGGATGCCGAGCCGGTCTTCAAGGACGCGTCTGTCCTCCAGGCCGGCGGCGCGGAGATCCAGCTTCCCGCGGGCTGATGCGTCGGGGCCTATCCACAGGTTGTGGATTGGGACGGCGACGGGAAGAAGGACCTGCTGGCCGGCGACGCCGACGGATACGTCACGTTCT
>CAYUME010000429.1:3774-4985 GCA_964445475.1 uncultured Planctomycetia bacterium | reverse complement strand
TCATGTCGGCGGCGTTCCATCCGGCCAGCGTCTTGCCGTCGAAGAGGCTCTTGAACCCGTCGGCGTCTTCCGCCTCCGCGCGCCCGCCCGCGGCCAGCGCCGCGATCCCCAGCGCGAGGGAAAGGACGGATCCGAAACGGCATCGTTGACCCATCGTCCGTCTCCTTGTGGCCGGCCCCCGCCATCCGTCGGCCGTCACTTGCCGACGCGCCCGGGCGCCACCCCGCCGACCGGGACATTGATCACTTCGCCGCTCGTGTCGTTGTAGGCCTCGAAGGCGGCGATCGCCGGGCTTCCCTGGGCGGTCCGCAGGACCACCAGCCGCGCCTTCGACATGGTCCGGCCGACGATCGGCGCGACGAAGTCAGCCCCGATGGCCGCCCCGTTGAAGCACCCCACCCATTTCGACGCCCGGGCGTCCCAGCACTCGATGACGTAGCGGGCGACGGAGGAGGCGGGGTCCTCCTTGAGCCGGAACTCGTTGACCGGGGTCGTCCTGCCGAAGTCGATCTGGAGCCACTGGCCCTCGGCCGCCGCGGCCTTCCAGGCGGTGGCGGCGTCGCCGTCGTCGGCCCGGGCGGCCTCGCCCCCCGCGGCCGCGGAGGAGGCGGTGGCCTTGGCGGCAAGCCGGGGGGTGCTGCAGGCCGCGCTGAGGTCCTTGAGCAGGCAGTTGACGAAGGAGGAGCGCTTCTCCTTCTCGGGGTCCATCACCCGCGTGAGGACCTCCCCCTTCGAGAGGTAGAAGCGGCACTTCGTCCAGGTCGCCTCGTTCCAGTCCGTCGTGTTGACGATCTCGCACCGGGGCAGGCCGATGGGGCGCTTGGCCTTCCCGTTCAGGACGCAGTGCTCCATGCGGATGCCCCGGTTGGGGTTCCCGTCGGAGGCGTAGCAGCAGAGCAGGAACCCGGGGCCGTCGGAGTCATGGAAGAGGCAGTTCCGCATGGTCATGGTGTCGCAGTTGCCCTCGAAGTCGAACGTCTCGCCGTCGCCGCTGCCCTGCCCGATGTCGACGTAGCCCCACTCGCTGTCCTCGAAGACCCAGTTCCTGCAGCGGAAGAACATGGCCCCGGCCACGCCGTTGAAGGCGCGGAAGCCCCGGCCGACGTCGTGCGTGACGCAGTTCCGGACGGCCCCCTTGTCGACCCCGCGGATCCCCAGCTGCCACTGGTAGCCTTCCTCGAACAGGCAGCCGTCGAAGGTCATGTTCCCGA
>CAYUME010000429.1:0-3764 GCA_964445475.1 uncultured Planctomycetia bacterium | reverse complement strand
AAGTTGTAGACGAACGACGCGTTCTTGTTGAAGTTGTCCGGGCTGTTGGTCCAGAAGCCCGAGGCCAGCCGCCGGAAGACGCAGTTCTTCACCGTGATGTCGGCCAGCACGATCTTGTTGTCGCGCTCGTAGGAGAAGAAGCAGATGCCGAGGCCGATCTTGCGCTTGGGGTAGTCCTCGTAATGCTGGTACAGCAGCGAGTCGCGGAAGAGGCAGTCCTCGATCCAGATGAATCTCTTGGTCGGGCAGCCGTCGGAGTACTCGCCGTAGATGCCCGTCATGCAGCGGGCGAACTCGATCCCGACGATCTTGAATCCTTCCTGGTCGGACAGGCGGATGCCGACACGGTCCTGGTTGAAGTCCTGCCGGTCGATGAGCGGCTTCTTCCCGTCGCCGTACGATCCGATGGTGATGGGGCTGGCGGGCGTCCCGCTCCCCTTCGGGCGGAGCTCCTCGTCCCAGGTGTCGCCGCACTGGAGCAGGATGCGGTCCCCCGCTGCAAACGGTCCCGAGGCCTTGGAGAGCGTCTTCCAGGGGCCGTTCGTGCCGTCCGGCGTCGCGGACGTCCCGGCCCAGCTGTCGTTGCCGGCGGACTGGCTCACGTAATAGGTCGCGGCCGGCGCGGGCGCGGCCGCCGCCAGGAGGGTGGCCGCCGCGCACGACATGGCGACGCGGGCCGTCGTTCGGCGCCTCGCTGGACGATTCTCGACGGGGCATCCCCTGCGGATCACGCGCGGCGGCTCCTTGTGCTATCCCTTCAGCTCGAACCACTTCAAGGCGATCCCGCGCTTGTGGTTTTCCGCGTTCACGCTCACGGGCGTCTGCAGCCTCAACGTCTGGTTCCCCTTCTCCAGCCGGATCTCCACGGGCTGGGTCACCTGCCACAGGCCATACGAGAGCCCGATGGGCACCGTCGCGATCACGCCGGCCCCGGAACAGACCTCCAGCAGCTGCTCCGTGTTGACGCAGGCGGCCTTCAGGGTGATCCGATAGGTCCCGGCTGCCGGGACGTCGATCGCGTAGTCCGCCCACTGCTCCTTCATCTGCTGCTGGAAGTAGACCTGCTTGCCGCCGGTGACGCTGTCATGGACGAGTACGCTCGGAGCCTGGCCGCCCCAGGAAATCTTGCCGCCGGTCTTCACGAACGACGCGGCCTCGACATGGATCACGCCGGGCGCCGCCTTCGCCGGTTCCTCCGGAGGGGCCGGTTCGGACGTCGTGGCAGCCGCTGTCGTCTGGGGCGGGGCCGGGGTCGATCTCCCGAACCGGGATTTCTCGACGGTCCCCGGATCGGCTTCCGCCTCTTCGGCCTTCAAGGAGGCGGTGAGATCGGTCTTCACCGCCTGGATCGAGTCGTTGATCCTGTGCGCGATCGTCATGACCGCGGCCGCGCAATCCGGCGCGGCGAGCGCCGCCGCCAGCCAGCGCAGATGCTCCACTCGCGAGAATTTCGCCGCATCCGCCCTCTTCTCCACGCCCGCGAGGAAGTCCGGGCCGCTCAACCCCAGCAGCTTCGACACGTGCCAGCCGCCGCCAAAGCCGACCTTCCAGGCGCTGCCGGGCTGCGGCTGGGTCATCGGATTGGCCGCCTTGTAGGCCACGCAGGCATGTGCAGGCTGGCCCACGCCGATGGCGGGGATGCCGAAGGCCTGGCAGACCATCACGGACCACGAGGAGCGCGGGCCGCACTTGCCGCCGCCGGCCAGGACGTTCTTGAACGAGCCGTCGTAGCCCACGCCTGCGCGCGAGAACGGCTCGGGCGCCGCCCGGCGCCAGACGAAGCTGGTCGAATTGACGACCATCTCGTCGGCGCGCAGGTCCGGGCGGAACGTATTGACCATTTCCCGCGCCCACGTCAGGTCCGCATCGGATGCGCCCGAGGAGACGATGTGCGTGTACTCCCACACCGTCAGCGTGTCGAAGCTGGGGAACAGCTCCCGCTTCCGGTGCGCCGCCTTGTAGTACGTGTAGCGGACCACGGGATCGGCCGGCGTGGCCGCCCCGCCGGCCCCGATGTTGATGGAGCCGGGCGGGAGGAGCGCCGTGGCGATGGCCAGCTTCAGGTACAGCCCGTCCCGGGCGTCCGGGTCGGCCAGGAGGATCTTCTTCCAGATCTCCAGCGACTCCGTCTTGAGCGCGTACGTGTTCTGTTCGCGGGCCGCCAGCCCGATCGGCACCGCTCCTTCCAGGTAGAGCCCCAGCGCCGCACTGTTCCTGAGCAGCCAGCCCAGGTAATCCCGATTGGCGGGATCCGCCCTGGCAAAAGCGCCCAGCTTGTCGACACCGGTCCGGGCGATCAGCTGCCTCTGACGGAGCACGGCAACGAAGGCCGGATCCTTGAGCAGCGCCTCCAGCGCATTCTCGTCCGGCTTCTCCGGCGCTTTCAGATTCAGCCATGCGCCGGCGCTGGCCAGGTAGCCCGTGAAATCCCCGACCCGGATGGCGGCACCCAGATCGGCCGGGGTCGGCTCGCCCGCGTGAAGCGGGGCACCCGCGAGAGACAGGAGCGCACCCGCGATGGCGGACAGCCGGGTCGATCGTCCAGGCGTTCTCATGACGCGGCCGTCCTTGGGTTACCGGGTCTGTAGAGGCTCTGGCCGCCCGGCGCGTACTTGATCAGCAGGACCTGGTTTGCGGAGGCCTCGGCCATGTAATGGCCGAAGCTGTACTCCGGCCCGATGCAGCTGCCCGGCTTGTCGTAATTCTTGCGGCCGCCGTATCCGGGGCCCAGGTTCCCCGAGACGCCGCCGCTGGTCACCCAGACGTCGGCCCGGGTCATCAGCTGGCCGTCCGGCTTGAACGTCTTCAGCAGGGCGGCCCGGGCCGGGTCGGGGTCCTCGCCGAGGAAGTCGAGCGTCCGGATGTCGGCCTGCCCGTCCATGTTGGATTGCCCGGCCAGGATGAAGACCTTCACCGGGTCCTTCTTCTGCGCCGGCGCGGCCCAGGCCGGCGCCGCCGTCATCACGGCCACCGCCGCGCCGGCGGCGAGGCACGGGAGGATGCGTCCTGCTCGCATGCCGTCTCCTGGGGATGGGAGGAACCCGGCTGTCGTGGCCGGTCTACTTGCCTTTCTTGCCGGGGTCCGCCGCGGGAGGCGGCGCCTCCGCCCAGCGCTTCTGCGCCTTCGCGATCATCGCCTCGGTCAGGCCGAACCCCTTGAGCACCCCGGCCGCCATCATCTCGTTCCCGGCCGCATTCATGTGCACGCCGTCGGTGGTCAGCCGGTTGCCCTTCTTGTCGGCGCCGGCCTTTGCCAGGGCGGCCTGCATGTCGGCGTTCAGGTCGGCCAGGAGGCATTTCTTCTCCTTGGCGAGCGACCGCAGGAACTCGTTGTAGTCGGCCAGCTTCTGGTTGTTCGGGTTGGACGCGTCTTCGCCGATCATGGTCGAGGTGAGGATCATCACCCGGACGCCCGCGGCTTGGCACTGCTCGACGATCTTCGTGATGTTCGCCTTGTACTGGTCGAGCGGCACGCCTTTCGCCCCGTGCCAGACGTCGTTCACGCCGCAGCTCAGGGTCATCCAGTCCGGCTTCTTGCTCAGCACGTCGCGCTCCAGCCGATCCAGCATCTGGTTGGACTTGTGGCCGCTGATGCCGGCCGGGATGGGCGTTGCCTTCACGCCGACCGCCTCCAGGCCGCTGATCGTCAGGCTTACGTATCCCCGGGGCCTGGCCCCGGCCTGCGTGATCGAATCGCCCAGGAAGGCGATCTTCTGCCCGCTCTGGACGGGCAGCTCCGACGCCCGAACCGCCGTCGAGCCGAT
>CAYUME010000428.1:0-4991 GCA_964445475.1 uncultured Planctomycetia bacterium | reverse complement strand
CCGACGCGCTTTTTTATGGCCGGTCATCGCCCCGCCTTTTATAACATATACGTTACGAATGACGCCCGGCCCGGATTGCCCGCGGAGGTCCCCATGCGCCGCCTCGCCGCCCTCGCCCTCGCCGCCCTCCCCCTCCCCGCCGCCGGCGCCGAGCCGCCCGCCGTCCCCAACCCCTCCTTCGAAGCGGGTTCGGGCGACCGCCCCGACGGCTGGACCCTCGAGGGCGCCGGCCGCTGGCTTGACGCCGGCGCCGCCGACGGCGCGCGCGCCATCGCGGTCTCCGGCAAGGGCGGGGACGCCTCCGCCTGGCGCTCCGGCCCCCTCCCGCTCAAGCCCGGCGGCCTCTATCGACTCGCCTTCCGCGCAAAGAAGATCGACGGCGGCGGCGGCACCCCCATCACCGGCCCGTGGTTCTGCAACCGCGACCTCGGCGACGCCCCCGCCGACTGGGCGCCGTACGAGTCCGTCTTCGCCGCGCCCTCCGCCCTCCAGCCCGCCGACGCCTGGATCCGATTCGGCCAGTGGCATGTCAACGGAACCATCGCCTTCGACGCCGTCGAGCTCCACCCCGTCCAACCCGTTCACGCCCGCGCCGGCGACCTTGTCCTCGGCGGGGGCGAGCGCGTCGGCGGGAGCGACTACGCCTTCGAGGCCCCCTTCCACACGACGACCAACCACAGCCGGCCCCTCGCCGGCTTCACGGCCGGCTTCAACTCGAACCGATGGACCTTCGGCGGCGGCCAGGAGGTCGTCTACCGCCCCGCGGGCGGCGGCCGCCGGCAGGCCGCCGCCGAGGCGACCGTCTCGATCACCTATCACACCAGCGGCGAGCTGGCCGTCGAGGCGTCGGCCGACGGATCCGCCTGGCAGCCGCTCGGGACGATCCCGAAGCTGGCGACACAGGCGTTCAAGGTCCCGCCCGCGATGCTCCCCGGCGACGAAGTCTGGATCCGCCTGCGGGCCTCGGCAAAGGCGGGCCTACAGGTCGGCGGCTACGCCTATCGCGCGACGCTCGCGGGACCGCCGGCGGGCCTCGCCGGCTCGACGCGTTACGTCGCCGTCGTCGCCGAGGACCCGCGCGTCGACGTGGCGATCGTGGACCTCGGCGAGGGCGTGCCCGGCGGGGCGAACGTCCTCGCGGCGCGCGTGACCAACACGACGGACCGGCCGCTCGTGGCAAAGCCGTGCGTGACCGTCGAGAGGGAGGGCAAGCCCCCCGTCGCGTCGAAGATCGAGACGACCCTCGCACCGGGGGAGCAGACGGTCCGCGTCCCCTACGCCGTCCCCGGCCCCGGCCTCAACACGGTCCGCGTCGCCCTCGGCGGCGACCTCCGCTACGCGGCGAGGACCGCGATCGAGGTGGCGGCCCTTCACGACACGGCCTACGGAGAGCGACTTCCCGCCTCCTCCGAGGCCGCCGGCCTCTGGTGGGCCGCGTCGGGCTGGAAGATCAGCCGCACGCGTCCCGCTCCGGAGGCGAAGGGCGCTGCGCTCCTCGTCCGCGCGGCAAAGAACGAGGCCGAGGCCGCCCAGCTCGTCGTCCGCCCCGCGCAGCCCCTGAAGGGTCTCACGCTCACCGCCGGCCCCCTCGCCGGGCCGGACGGAGCGGCGATCCCCGCCGCGGCCGTCGAGATCCTCAAGGTCCGCTATGTCGACGTCGAGCGCCCGACCGACGCGACCGGCTGCGTGGCCCCCTGGCCCGACCCGCTCCCGCCGATCAAGGGACCCGTCGACTGCGCGGCCGGCCGGAACCAGCCGTTCTGGATCCGCGTCAAGGTCCCGCGCGACGCGAAGGGCGGGACGTACGCGGGCGCGGTCGCGCTCCGCGCCGACGGCTGGTCCGCCGAGGCGCCCCTCCGCGTCGAAGTCTACGATTTCACGCTGCCCGACCGGATGACGTGCGAGACCGCATTCGGCTTTTCGCCCGGCAACGTCTGGCGCTACCAGAAGCTCCAGAAGCCCGAGGACCGGCGGGCTGTCCTCGAGAAGTACTGGGAGAACTTCGGCGCCCACCACATCGCGCCCTACGACCCCGCGCCGCTCGACCCGCTGAAGGTGACGTGGCCGAAGGCGGGCGCCTGGGAGGGCGGGCGGATCGACAAGGCGGAGAAGCACGCCGGGGAATCGTCCCTCAAGCTCGAGGACGCCAGCCGAACCGGGAACGTCTCCGCCGCGTACGGCGAGCCGGTCGCCATCCCCGCCGGCGGCCTCCGCCTCCGGTTCCACCACAAGGCGGAGAAGGGGCACGCCTTCATCGTCACCCTCAACCACCTCGACGCCGGCGGCCAGTGGATGTCCGGCCGGAACAACGACATGGCCGTCGAGGGGAACGGCCAGTGGCAGTCGTTCGAGCGGGCGGTGACGTCGTTCCCCGAGGGCGCGAAGTCGGTCCGACTGACCCTCTGGGCGACGCGCTGGTCGGAGACCGGCGCGGAGACGGGGACCGTCTGGTACGACGACCTGTCGCTGCAGGACGCGGCGACGGGGAAGGCGCTGGCCGAGGGCGGGGCCTTCGAGCCGCGCGGGGCGCCGTCGCTCGTCCCGTCCTTCGACTGGACGGCGTGGGACGCCGCGCTGGCGCGCGCCTTCGACCGGTTCCACTTCAGCTCGCTCAGGCTCCACGTCCCCGGCATGGGCGGCGGGACGTTCCACGAGCGGTGGGAGCCGGAGCTCCTCGGCTACAAGGAAACCACGCCCGAGTACAAGACCGCGTTCACGAACTACCTCCGTGCCGTCGAGGCGCACCTGAGGGAGAAGGGCTGGCTCGACCGGGCCTACGTCTACTGGTTCGACGAACCGGATCCGAAGGACTACGCGTTCGTGATGAACGGCTTCCGGAAGCTGAAGGAGGCCGCCCCGGGGATCCGCCGGATGCTGACCGAGCAGGTCGAGCCGGGGCTCGTGGGCGGCCCGAACCTCTGGTGCCCGATCTCGGATGCGTACGACCACGCCCGGGCCGAGGAGCGGCGCCAGGCGGGCGAACGGTTCTGGTGGTACGTCTGCACCGGTCCCAAGGCGCCCTACTGCACCCTCTTCATCGACCACCCCGCCACCGAGCTGCGCGTCTGGCTCTGGCAGACCTGGCAGCGGAAGATCGAGGGGGTCCTTGTCTGGGAGACGAACTACTGGACCTCCCCGTGCGCCTATCCCGACAAGGACCGCCCGCAGGATCCCTACGCGGACCCGATGGGCTGGGTCTCGGGATACAGCACGCCGGAGGGGACGAAGAGCCCGTGGGGAAACGGCGACGGGCGGTTCGTCTACCCGCCCGAGGCCGCGGCCGATGCCAACCCGCCGGGGCCGGTGCTCGAGGGGCCGGTCGACAGCATCCGGTGGGAGATGCTGCGCGACGGGATCGAGGACTACGAGTACCTGGCGATGCTGAAGCGGCTGCTGGCGGCGAAGGGCGCGGCGCTTCCGGCCGGGAGGCGCGCGGAGCTCGAGGCGCTGCTCGAGGTCCCGCCGGAGATCACGAAGGACGTGACGACCTTCACGAAGGACCCCGCGCCGGTCGAGGCGCGCCGCCACGCCGTCGCGAAGGCGATCGAGGCGCTGGGGCGGTGAGCGGCGGGGCGCCGCAGAAAGGGGTTGAGATATTTAAGGTGATACCTTAATATACTCACCATGCGATACGTGCCCCGGTCGCTGGGCCCCGTCGTCCTCCGCGCGGCGCGGGATTTCCCCGCCGCGATCCTGACCGCCGCCCGCCGGGCGGGGAAGACGACGCTCCTCCGGAAGCTCTTCCCGCGCGCCTCCTACCGTCTGCTGGAGGATCCCGACCTCGTCGCTCGGTTCCGGGCCGACCCCCGCGGCTTCCTGGAGGAGATCCGCCCCCCGGTCATCCTCGACGAGATCCAGCATGTCCCCGAGATCCTGGCCTACCTCCGCACGCGCATCGATGCCGAGCCGCGCCGGAAGGGGCAGTGGCTGCTCACCGGGTCCCAGGAGGCGCCCCTGATGCGGGGCGTCACGGAGTCCCTGGCCGGCCGCGCGGCCGTCCTGCACCTGCCGCCGCTGTCGATCCGGGAGACGCCGAAGGTCACGCTGTTCCGGGGCGGATTCCCGGAGGCTCTGGCCCGCCCCTCTGCCGCCCCCCTCTGGTTCAGCTCCTACGTGCAGACGTACCTGGAACGGGACGTGCGCGCGGTCAGCGCGATCCGCGACCTGGCGACGTTCCGGCGGTTCATCGCCCTGCTGGCGAGCCGCGTGGGGCAGGTCCTGAACAGGAGCGACCTCGCGGCCCCGCTCGGGGTCTCGGTCCCGACCCTCTCGGAATGGCTGTGCATTCTTGAAGTGACTGCCCAGATCATCCTGGTGCATCCCTTCTTCGAGAACTTCGGGAAGCGGCTCATCAAGTCGCCGAAGGTCTACCTCGCGGACTCGGGCCTGGCGTGCCATCTCCTCGGCATCGAGTCGGAACGGGAGCTGGAGCGGTCCCCTTTCCTGGGGGCGCTTTTCGAGGGCTGGGTGGCGTCCGAGATTCTCAAGCACCAGGCGAACGCGGGGCGCCGGCGGGAGCTGTACTATTTCCGCGACCAGCAGGGACTCGAGGTGGATTTCGTCGTCCCGGCCGGGGGGCGGAAGCTGATCCTGACGGAAGCCAAGGCGACGCGGACGGTGCGTCCGGAGATGGCCGCGCCGATGCGCCGCCTGGCCGGCGCGATGTCCCGCTGCGACGTCTCATGCTGCATCGTCAACCGGCCCGGTGCCAGCCGCGGCGTGCACGCTGTATCCCCCGGTGTCCGCGCCTATGCCCTCGACGAGTTTATCCGGACGTTGCCGGCCTAGTGTCGTTGCATCAGGTCTCGATTCCCGGGGGTGACCGGTGAGTAGGTATCACCCGTTTTGCTCTGCCGCGTTGTGGGTCCTGTCCGTGTCCGGCTGGGCCGTCGAGCCGCCTGCCCCCGTGTTTCCCGTCCCGACGCCCTCCCAGCTCGCCTGGCAGCGGCTCGAGATGACGATGTTCCTCCACTTCGGCGTCAACACCTTCA
>CAYUME010000427.1:0-5009 GCA_964445475.1 uncultured Planctomycetia bacterium | reverse complement strand
GAAGGTGGTGGAGGCGGCCCGCGTCGACGTGGCGGCGGAGAAGGATGCGGCCCTTCGGACTCTCGACGACCATGTGCGGGTGCTGGCGGCGGACATCGCCGCGGCCGCCACCCGCGGCGCGGCAGGGGGGGGCGGATGATCCGGAGGGGCGCGATGCGCAGGGGGCTGTTCGGGCTGCTGGGACTGGCGGTGCTCCTCGCGGGGCCGGGGTGGGTCCCGGCCATGGAGGCGACGCCTCCCCCGGCCCCCTCCCCGGAGCGGGAGCCCGGGGCGGCGCGCGAGTCGGCGGCGCCGTCCCCGCACGGCGGGACCGCGGCGCACGCGGAGGGGGCGGCCTCCCACGGCGCGGCGTCGCACGGCGGGGCCGCGGCCGGGGGCCATGGCGGCGGCCACGCGATGCCGGTCTGGAAATTCTTCTTCATCCAACTGGCCGGATTCGGCCTGCTCGTCTTCGTCGCCGGGAAGTACGTCTGGCCGGCGGTCCGGAAGGGGCTCGACGCGCGACGGGCGTCGGTCGCGGAGGCCTTCCGGGCGGCGGAGTCGGACGAGCGCGAGACGCAGTGCCAGCTCACGGAGCTCCAGGACAAGCTGCGCGCCTTCGCGATGGAGGCGAAGCGGCGGCGGGACGAGGCGGTCCGGCAGGGGCGCATGATGCGGCTCCAGATCGAGGAGGAGGCCCGGCTCCAGGCCCGTCAGACGACGGAGAAGGCGCAGCAGGAAGGCACCTTGATGCAGGCGCGCGCCCGCGCCGAAGTCCGGAAGGAGGTCCTGGTCCGGGCCTTCGACGAGTCGGCGACCCTGCTGCGCCGGCAGGTGGACGACCGGGGGCAGGCGGCCCTGGTCGACCGTTTCATTAACGACATGGACGCGATGCCGGTTTCCTCGTAGACACGGACGTCCGGGGGGCGGGACTCCCGGACCGGCGCCCGGAGGGCGCGCCCGATGATCGAACGGACGATTTCCCGGCGGTATGCGAAGGCCCTTCTCGACGTCTCCATCCCCGAGCAGCGGGTCCGGGAGACGCAGCAGGAGCTGGAGGGACTGGCGGCCTTGGTCCGCACGTCGCCGGAGTTCCGGACGGCGCTCACGTCGCCGGTCATCCCGCGGCGGCGCCGGCAGGAGGCCGCCCGGTCGGCCCTGGCGGGGCGCGTCGGGGCGTCGCTCGTCGGCTTCCTCCGCGTCCTGATCGAGGAGGACCGGGCGGCGCTGCTGCCCGAGATCGCGGAGGTGTACGACGACCTGGCGGATGCGCAGGAGGGGGTTGTCGAGGCGAAGGTCCGATCGGCGCGCCCCCTGCCGCCCGACCAGATCGAGCGGCTGCGCCGGACGATCGAGCGGTTCACGCGCGGCCGCCGCGTGGAGATCGAGGCGGAGACGGATCCCGAGCTGATCGGCGGCCTGACCGTCCGGGTCGGGGACGCCGTGGTGGACGGATCGCTGACGGGGTGGCTGAAACGGACGCGCGACCGGCTTCTGCGGCAGACGGAGTGAGAGGCCGCCGGTGACGCCGGCCGGCCCGTTCGGCGGAGGCGGTCGTCGTGTGGCGGATTTCGCGGAGCGCAACGGAGCCCTAGCCCATGCAGATCAAGCCCGAAGAGATCACGTCTGTCATCCGCGAGCAGATCCGCGACCAGCAGGAGCGGCTGCAGATCGAGAGCGTCGGCCGCGTCCTGCAGGTCGGGGACGGGATCGCCCGGGTCTACGGTCTCCGGAAGGTGATGGCCGGCGAGCTGGTCGAGTTCCCTGGCGGGGTCTTCGGGCTGGCGCTGAACCTCGAGGAGGACTCGGTCGGGTGCGTGATCCTGGGGGAGGACCGGGGGATCAAGGAGGGGGACGTCGCGAAGTGCACGGGGCGCATCGCGGAGGTGCCCGTGGGCCCCGCGCTCGTGGGGCGCGTCGTGAACGCCCTCGGGCAGCCGCTGGACGGGAAGGGGCCCATCGCCGCCGAGACCTTCAACCCGATCGAGACGCGGGGTCTCGGCGTCGTCGAGCGCCAGCCCGTGAAGGAGCCGCTCCAGACCGGCTGGAAATCGATCGATTCGATGATCCCGATCGGCCGCGGCCAGCGCGAGCTGATCCTCGGCGACCGGCAGACCGGCAAGACCGCCCTCTGTCTGGACGCCATCATCAACCAGAAGGGGCAGGACGTCTACTGCGTCTATGTCGCCATCGGCCAGAAGGCCTCGACGGTGGCCAATGTGATCGACACGCTGCAGAAGGCCGGGGCGATGGATTACACGACCGTGATCAGCGCGACGGCGAACGATCCGGCGCCCCTCCAGTTCATCGCGCCGTACGCCGGGACCGCGATGGGCGAGCACGTGCGGGACCGCAAGGGACACGCCTTCGTCATCTACGACGACCTCACGAAGCACGCGTGGGCCTACCGCCAGATGTCCCTCCTGCTGAGGCGTCCGCCCGGCCGCGAGGCGTACCCCGGGGACATCTTCAACCTCCACTCGCGGCTGCTGGAGCGCGCCGCGAAGCTGAGCGACAAGCTCGGCGCCGGGTCGCTCACCTCGATCCCCATCATCGAGACGCAGCTGGGCGACGTCTCGGCCTACATCCCGACGAACGTGATCTCGATCACCGACGGGCAGATCTATCTGGTGGGCGACCTGTTCAACGCGGGCATCCGCCCGGCCGTCGACATCGGGATCTCCGTCTCGCGCGTGGGCGGGTCCGCGCAGACCCCGGCCATGAAGAAGGTCGCCGGGCGTCTCCGCCTCGAGCTGGCCCAGTTCCGCGAGCTGGCCGCCTTCGCCCAGTTCGCCAGCGACCTCGACAAGAACACCCGCGACCAGCTCACCCGCGGCGAGCGCCTCACCGAGCTGCTCAAGCAGGACCAGTTCGAGCCGATGGCCATCTCGGACCAGGTCATGGCCATCTACGCGGGGACGAGCGGGGCGCTCGACAGCCTGCCCGTCGGGCGCGTGAAGGCCTTCGAGGCGGAGTTCCTTCAGTTCATGCGGGAGAAGCACCCGGGCGTCGGCGAGAAGATCCGCCAGTCGCGGGTGCTCGACGAGGCCGTCGAGGGCGAGCTCAAGGCCGCCCTGGCCGAGTTCAAGGCGACGTTCTCGTAAGGCCCCCCGAACGGGGAATCCGAGACCCGAAACCAGGAATCCGCATCCATGCCCGCGGTCCTTTCCGTTCGCGTCATCCGCCGCAAGATCCGCTCGATCGGGAACATCAAGAAGATCACCCGGGCGATGCAGATGGTCGCGGCGTCGAAGCTGAAGAAGGTGCAGGAGCGCCTGATGGCGATCCGCCCCTATGCGGACCGGATCTCGGCGATGATGACGGACCTGGCGAAGCGGGCGCCGGATCTCGAGGACCCCCTCCTGCGTCCGCGGGAGAACGGGAAGCGGATCGGCGCGGTGATCATCACCGCCGACAAGGGGCTCTGCGGCAGCTACAACGCGAACCTCCTGCGCCACGCCCAGCGGTTCCTGGCCGGGCGTCCCGGCTCCCCCCGCCTGACCCTGATCGGCCGGACGGGGATCGACGCCTATCGGCGCCAGGGCGTGCCGGCCGCCGACGCCCACCCGCAGGTCCCGATCGACGTCCCCTTTGCCGACATCCGGGCGATGGTCAAGCCCCTGATCGCGGCGTACCTGGCGGGGGAGGTGGACGAGGTCCATCTCCTCTTCACCCGGTATGTCAACGCGGTCTCCTTCCAGCCGGGCGAGGTGCTCTTCCTGCCCGTGGCGCCGTCGACAGCGGGGGAGGCCGACGACGCCGGGGCCCCCGGGGGCGAGTGCCTCTTCGAGCCGGCCCCGGCGGTCATCCTGAAGCAGCTCATTCCGCGCTACCTCGAGGTGACCTTCCATCGGTACCTGCTCGAATCGATGTCGAGCGAGTACGCGGCGCGGATGAACGCGATGCGGAACGCGACGGACAGCGCGACGGACATGATCGAGTCGCTGACGCTGACCTACAACAAGGCCCGCCAGGCGGGCATCACCAAGGAGCTGCTGGACATCGTGGGCGGGGCCGAGGCGCTCAAGGGGTAAAGGAGCACGAGATGGCCGAGAACAACGGGACGGTCGCGCAGGTCATCGGGCCCGTGGTCGATGTCGCGTTCGACGCCGGGCTGCCGGCGATCTACAACGCGCTGAGGATCGACGACGACGCGCGGAAGATCCACCTGACGTGCGAGGTGGCCCTGCACCTGGGGAACAACCTGGTCCGCACCGTGGCCCTGGCCCCGACGGAAGGGCTCGTCCGCGGCATGCCGGTGAAGGACACCGGCGGGCCCATCACGGTCCCCGTCGGCCGCGGGACCCTCGGGCGCGTCATGGACCTGCTCGGCAACCCGATCGACGAGCTGGGGCCGATCCAGGCCGACGACCACTTCCCGATCCACCGGCCCTCCCCCCGGCTCGACGAGCAGGAGCCGGCCCCGAAGGTCTTCGAGACGGGCCTGAAGGTCGTCGACCTGCTCTGTCCCTTCCCGAAGGGCGGCAAGGTCGGCCTCTTCGGCGGCGCCGGCGTCGGCAAGACCGTCCTCATCCAGGAGCTGATCCGGAACATCGCCACGGAGCACGGCGGCGTCTCCGTCTTCGCCGGGGTCGGCGAGCGGACCCGCGAGGGGAACGACCTCTGGCGCGAGATGCAGCACGCGACGTTCAAGGACGCGTCGGGGAAGACGCTGCGGGTGCTCGACAAGACGGCGATGGTCTTCGGCCAGATGAACGAGCCGCCGGGCTCGCGCCTCCGCGTCGCCCTTTCCGGGGTCGCCTTCGCCGAGTACTTCCGCGACCGGGAGGGGGCGGACACGCTCCTCTTCATCGACAACATCTTCCGGTTCGTCCAGGCGGGCTCCGAGGTGAGCGCGCTCCTCGGCCGCATGCCGAGCGCCGTCGGCTACCAGCCCAACCTGGCCTCGGAGATGGCGGCGCTCCAGGAGCGCATCACCTCCACCAAGCGCGGTTCCATCACCTCCGTCCAGGCCGTCTACGTCCCGGCCGACGACATCACCGACCCCGCCCCGGCGACGACCTTCTCGC
>CAYUME010000426.1:0-5011 GCA_964445475.1 uncultured Planctomycetia bacterium | reverse complement strand
AGGGCGGCCTGGTGATGGGGCCGACGATGGACCACCAGATCGTCCGGGCGCTCTTCGAGGCGACGGCGGAGGCGGCACGGGCCCTGGGGGCGGACGGCGCGTTCGCGGATAAGCTGGACGCGATGCGGAAGCAGGTCGCGCCGGACCAGGTGGGCCAGCACGGCCAGCTCCAGGAGTGGCTGGAGGACAAGGACGACCCCAAGAACCAGCATCGCCACATGTCGCACCTGTTCGGGCTGTACCCGGGCTGGGAGATCACGCCGCGGGGGGCGCCGAAGCGGGCTGCGGCGTGCGCGACGACGCTGACCCAGCGCGGGGACGGCGACGTCGGGTGGAGCCTGGCCTGGAAGGTCTGCCTCTGGGCGCGGCTGGGCGACGGCGAGGCGGCCTGGCGCAACCTCGCCACCCTGATCGACCGGAACGGCAACCCCAACCTCTTCAACAAGTGCTGGTCGAAGCGGCCGCTCCCCTTCCAGATCGACGGCAACTTCGGCGGCACGGCGGGGATCGCGGAGATGCTGCTCCAGTCCCATCTCGGGGAGCTCCATCTCCTGCCCGCGCTCCCCGCGGCGTGGCCGGACGGCTCGGTGTACGGGCTTCGGGGGCGGGGCGGCTACGAGGTCGATCTCGCGTGGAAGGGGGGGAAGCTGACGCAGGCCGTGATCCGCGGCGCGGTCAACGCGGTCCCGAAGGTCCGGGTCCGGTGCGGGGACGTCGTGAAGGACGTCCCGGTGGCCCGGGGCGGCTCGGTGACGCTGGGGGCCGGGCTGGCCGCGAACTAGGCGGGGGGGCTCCCGTCCCGGCCTTCCGTGGCGCCGCGGCGGGCTGGCCGGCTCCACGCCCGGGCGTCAATTCAGCTTCTTGATCCGGATGTTCCGGAACTGGACCGGGTCGGAGTGCCCGGCGAAGCCGATGAAGCCGCCGGGACGCAGAAGCCCCCCGTGCTCCCGTCCGTCCATCGGCTTGAGCTGGGCCAAGTCCTCGTTGATGATCCGCGTGCCGTTGAGGATCACCAGGAGACGCGTCCCCTGGGCGATGACCTCCTGGGAATTCCACTCCCCCACGGGGCGCTGGTAGCCGCGGTGAGACGGTTTCACGCCGTAGATCGAGCCGTGGAACTGGTAGGGCTTGAGACCCGCGTATTTCGGCGCGGTGTCGTCCAGGATCTGCAGCTCCATGCTGGTGTAGGCGACGTCCCCCTGGGCCGGGGCGCGGATCCCGAGGCCGTTGTTTCCCCCCGGCGGCAGCTTGAACTCGAACCGGAACGCGAAGTCGGCGTACTCGTCCTTGAGGAAGAGGTTGCCCCCCTTGCCCGGCTTGCACCGGATGGCGCCGTCCGCGACCTCGTAGTTGTCGACGGCGCCCGTCCACCCCGTCAGGCTCTTGCCGTCGAAGACGGAGGCGAATCCGGCGTCGTTCCGCTTCAGCAGGATCGCATTGGCCTCCTCGCCGGGGATCTCCCGGAAGAAGACGTTGCGCCATCGGATCTCGCCGCCGTGGGTCTGGAGCTGGATCGGGCCGCGGGCGGGGACCGGCGTCTTTCCCTTCGTGAAGTAGTCGTGGAGGGGGGCGTCGTCGACGACGAGCTGGTCATTGAAATGGACGGTGACGCGCTCGCCGATCATGAGGATGCGGAAACGGTTCCACTCGCCGAACGGCTTGTCGGCCTTGACCAGCGGGTCTTTGCCGGGGGAGCCGCCGGGGTTGTTCCAGAGCCCCCCGGAGCCCTTGTCGGCCCCGAGGTTCCACTTGCCCCCCTCCTTCGTGGTGTCCCAGATCTGGACCTGGGGGATGCCGCGAAGGTAGATGCCGCTGTCGGCCTTGGCGACGGTCTTGTAGTCGACGAGGAGCTCGAAGTCGCCGTAGTCCTTGTCGGTGGTGAGGTAGAGGCCGTTGCCGTCGTTGACCAGGACGCCGTCCTCGACGCGCCAGTGCTTCCGGATGTCCTCCCGGGAGGCCTCCTGCTTCTTCTTCAGCTCGTCGGGGGCGAGGGCGGTCCAGGGGCGGGGATCCTCGGTGCCGCGGCCATGCCAGCCGTCGAGGTCCTTGCCGTTGAAGAGGGCGGTGAAGCCCTTCGGCGGCGGCGTGGCGCCGGACTCGGCGGCCGGGGCGGGGACGCACGGAAAGGCCAGCGCCGCGAGGGCCGCGCCGCAGAGGATCGTGCGCTTCATCTCCGGATCTCCTGAATGCGCTGACGTCCGAAGCAGGCCGATTCCGACGTCTTCCATCTCGTTGCGGGGCGCGTGCCGTTCTCCCGGCCGTCCGCCCGTCTGGTCTACAGTCCCTTGATCTCCCACCCCTTGCGGTATGTCCGCTTGACGAGCGCCTGGGCCTCGGCGGAGCCGTCGATCTTGAGCGCGGAGGCGTTCCAGGTCAGCGTCTTGCCGGGGACGCGGTTGGCGATCACGCCGAGCAGGACGAACTCGGTGAGCGGGCCGGCGTAGTCGAAGTTGGCCGTCGGCGTCCCCTGGCCGCGGCAGGCGTCCACCCACTGGTGCCAGTGGTTGAGGCCGTCGACTTTCGGGACCTGGAAATCCTTGAACGTGTCCCGGGGGAGGAGCTGAGGCATGCCGATGTGGGGGAGGAGCAGGCAGCCCTTCTCGCCGACGAACATCGATCCCTGGCCGGGGAGCTTCGCCGGGTTCCCCTTGTCGTCCTTCGGCAGCGGCCAGGCGGACGCGTCCGGGCGGGCGTCGCCGTCGTACCAGGTCAGCGGCAGCGGATCGACGGAGTACTTCGTGCCCGGGAAGGTGTAGCGGACCTTGTTCTTCGTGGCGAAGGACTCCTTCGGCGGCTCGGGGCTGTCGGAGACGATGGTCCGGGGCTGGGTGAGGGCCAGGGCGCCGGCCACGGGGTCGAGGATGTGGATGGACATGTCGCCCATGGTGCCGCAGCCGAAGTCGAGCCACTTGCGCCAGTTGGCGGGGTGGTAGAGGCCGTTCTTGTAGGGCCGCTCGGGGGCGGTGCCGAGCCAGAGGTCCCAGTCGAGGTGGGCCGGGACGGGGTCGGCGCCGTCGGGGCGGGGGCCGTCGAAGCCCCACTTCTTGTCGCTCCAGCTGTGGACCTCTTTCACCTTGCCGATGGCGCCGTCCTGGACGAGGCGGACGGCGGTGCGGTACTCGCGGGCCGAGTTGATCTGGATGCCCATCTGGGTCTGGAGCCGCTTCGCCTTCGCCACCTCGGCGAGCTTGCGGGACTCGTAGACGTCGTGGGTGAGGGGCTTCTGGCAGTAGACGTGCTTGCCGAGCTGGAGCGCGCTCATCGCCGCCGCCGCGTGCATGTGGTCGGGCGTGCCGACGTTGACGAGGTCGATCTCCTTGGCCATCGCGTCGAACATCTTCCGGAAGTCGCGGAACGTCTTGGCGGCCGCGTATTTCTTGTTCTTGAGCGCGTTGTCGAGGGTGTTGGCGTCGACGTCGCAGAGCGCGACGACCTCGACGGCCGGATGGCTGGAGAGGCTGCCCAGGTCGTGACCGCCCATGCCGCCGCAGCCGATGGTGGCGAGGCGGAGCTTGTCGCCGGCGGGCATGCCGACGATGACGCGGGGGCCGAGGGCGAGGACGGACGCGGCGGCGCCCGACCGGATGAACAGCTCGCGTCGCGTGAGGGGGCGGCTCATGGCGTCGTGCCTCCGAAGGGGAACGCAGGATGCGACAGCGGCGCCGGGACTCCGGACAACTAATAACACATATGATACGAATGTGCGGCCGTTTTGGCAAGTCTCTTTCCGTGCGTTCGCCTCCCGTCGGCAGGCGGACGGGATCGCGTCTGCCGCGACGCGTGCCGGGCGCATCGTGCCCGATACAATGGCTGCTCCCGGGGATGACACGACGGCCGGTCGCCCCAGTTCGGCCGGAGGGACGGAGATGCGCACGCTCGCCGCTCGACGGGGACACGCGACGACGCCTGGCGGGATCGTCCTGACCGCCGTCCTGTGTGGGCTGGCGCCGGGAACCCCGGTGTCCGGCGAGGCCCCGGCCGGACCCCTCAGGATTTCCCCCGACGACGATGGTGCCGCGGGGGACGGGAAGCGGGACGACGCGGTGCCGATGGCGAAGGCCGTTGCCGCTCTTCGCGGGATCGCGGGGCCCAGGGTGCTCGCGTTCGGGGCCGGCCGGGTCTACCGGTTGGCCGAGGGGGATCGGGAGATCTAGCCCCTCGACCTCCCGAGCGACATGGAGGTGCGCGGATGCGGATCGATCCTGCTGATCGGAATGCCCGAGAAGCGCGCGATCCGGATCCGGGGCGCCGAGCGGGTCGTCGTGAGGGACCTGAAGATCGACTCTGCGCCCCTGCCGTTCACGCAGGGGGAGGTGACCGCCGTCGACCCCGCGACGGGCTCGATCGACGTCTGCATCGCCCCGGAGTTCGATCTTCCCTCGAACTATGCCGAACCGCCCGCCAATCCCCCCCTGGTGATCCCGATCCTGGGTCGGGGGCAGGTGGAAGGCGGGCCGGTCCTCGAGATCCGGGAGAGCGGAGCCGTGCTGCTCGAGCGCGTCACCATTCACGCGGCGCCCCGCTTCGCCTCGATAATCCGACAGAATCACGGTCCCGTTCGCTTTCAGCATGTCGACATCCGCCCGCCCGAGGGGTCCTCGCGCATCATCTCTTCGTGGCGGGACGCCTTTCACGTGAAGCGGATGCCGTCGCCGTCCACGCGAAGACGGGCGCCCTCGTCCACTGCCTCTACAGCGATCCCGAGACGGTCGCACGCGCCCGGCGGTCCATACGTGATGCGGGCGCCTGCGGCGAGGTCTCCGCCGACAAGTGGGACGGCCGACGCCTGCCGTATGTCGACGGCCTGATCAACGCCGTCGTGGCGGATCCCTCAGGCGACCTCCTCAACGAGGGCCTGACGCTGGCGGAGCTGTTCATATTTAATCCATTCTTCATATTTCATCTTTTTCACGCTGTTTGGGGTGGGTGGCGGCGCAGAATTGCGTTTCGTTATATTGATTATAAACAGAACAATTGTTCTATGTCAAGTTAAACGGGTTGACATTTGGCT
>CAYUME010000425.1:0-5012 GCA_964445475.1 uncultured Planctomycetia bacterium | reverse complement strand
AGGACTACCTCTCGAAATTCCCCGACGACCCCGAGGTCCACTACTGCCTCGCTCTGGCGTACTGTGCCCAGGGCGACGCCGACAAGGCCATGACCCACCTGGCGCGGGCAGTCGACGGAGGTCTCCCTTTCGCCCGGCCCCTCGCGGACGCGCGGACGCTGCTGAAGGGTCTTGCGAACGACGCCCGCTTCAAGGCCCTCGCCGCGAAGCACGACATCCGACTCGTCGGCGGGCCGATGCTCGGCGCCGTAACGGCCGAAAGCGCCCGATTCTGGGTCCGGACACCCGCCGAGCTCCCCGTCCAGGTCGTGGTCGGAACGGGGGAGGCGCTCGCGTCGCCCGCCCGCTCGGAGGCCGTCCGCACCCGCGCGGACGCCGACCTCACCGCGGCGATCGAGGTCCGGGGCCTGAAGGCGTCCACCGCGTACACGTACGACGTCCTCGTGGACGGCCGGTCCGCCCTGGGCAAGCCCCTGCCGGCCTTCCGCACGCCCCCGGCGGCCGGCGGGCACGGCCAGTTCCGGATCGGCTTCGGCGGCGGCGCGCGCTACGTCCCGGACCACGAGGGGATCTGGAACACGATCGCGGACCGCGCGCCCGACGCATTCCTCTTCCTGGGCGACAACGTCTACATCGACCGCCCCGAGCGGCCGGACATCCAGCGCTTCCACTATTACAGGCGCCAGGCGCACCCCGCCTTCCACCGCTTCGTCGCCTCCACGTCGATCTACGCCGTCTACGACGACCACGATTTCGGCGACAACGACGTCAAAGGCGGCCCGGACCCGCTCAAGCCGGCCTGGAAACCGGAGGCCCTCCGGGTCTTCCGCGAGAACTGGAACAACCCGGCCTACGGCGGGGAAGAGAAGGCGCCGGGATGCTGGCACGACTTCGCGATCGGCGACGTCGACGTCTTCATGACCGACGGCCGCTACTACGCGCAGCCCGGCAAGTCGATGCTCGGTCCGGTCCAGAAACAGTGGCTGCTCGACCATCTCGCCGCCTCGAAGGCGACGTTCAAGGTCCTCGCCTCGGGGACGCTCTGGACCGAGGCGGCCGACAAGGGCGGGAAGGACTCCTGGGAGGGGTACCGGGAGGAGCGGGAGGAGATCTTCGCGTGGCTCCGGGAACGGAAGATCGGCGGCGTGCTCCTGGTCTCCGCCGACCGGCACCGGACGGAGGTCTGGAAGATCGAGCGGCCGGGGCTCTACCCGCTCTACGAGTTCGAAAGCTCGAAACTGACGAACGTCCACACGCACCCGACGCGGAAGGAGGCGCTCTTCTCGTACAACCAGGGGAACTTCTTCGGGCTGCTCTCGTTCGACACGACAAAGCCGGACCCGGATGTCACGTTCGAGGCGGTGACGGCCGAGGGGAAGTCGGTGCACACGCTCACGCTCAGGCGTAGCCAGCTCTCGTCCGGCCCGTGACCCGTTCCACGCCTTCTTCTGGTTTATCAAAACCAGCAAACCCGGCACCGACCATCCCGCCCCCTGAGCGCCGTTCACCTCATGAATGGCGCGTCGGATTTGCACAAAACCGACAAACGAAAACGGCCCCCAACTGGGACTGAAAGACACACGCAAAAAGCATGCCACACGGCGGAAATGGCCGCAAGTAACAACACGGCAACCGGTTGCGCCTTGTTCCGGAGGCCCGACCCCTCTCACGAAACGTTACTTTTCGTAACAATGCCCGCGCCCCCCCCTCCCCGGTTCGAGAATCGCCATCCTTGGACACGGCCCGCAAAACCGCTACACTCTCCCCATTCCACAGGAGCCTCATCCCATGGCCAAGATCGCCATCGACGAAAACGCCTTCATCTACCCCATGCCGATCGTCCTCGTCGGCGCGGACGTGGACGGGAAGCCGAACTTCATGCCCGTCTCCTGGGTGACGCGCATCAACTACCAGCCGCCCCTGCTGGCCGTGGCGATGGGCAAGCCGCACCACACGAACAAGGGCATCCGGAAGCACCGCGAGCTCGGGATCAGCATCCCCACGCGTGCGATGGCGGCGTCGGTCGACCGCGCGGGCCTCGTGTCGGGGGCCCGGGCGGACAAGTCCAGGCTCTTCGAAACGGCCCGCGGCAGTCTGGCGCACGCCCCGATGGTTGCCGCATGCCCCGTCACGATGGAGTGCCGTCTCCTCAAGACGGTCGACCTGCCGGTGGACGACCTCTTCATCGCCGAAATCGTCCGCGCCTACGCCGACAAGACCTGCCTGACCGGCGGTCTGCCGGACATCCGGAAGATCGCCCCCTTCATGCTGACCATGCCCGACAACCGCTACTGGGCCGTGGGGGAGTGCATCGGCAAGGCGTGGTCCATCGGAAAAGGAAAGCGCTCATGAAGACAGCCCTCGCCGCACCGGCGCTCGTGTTCGTCGGTTTTTCGCTGGCGGCCCCGCGGGAGTCCGCGGCCGCCGAGGCCCCCGGGCGACTGCTCCGCGCCGAAAGCTTCCTGGGCGTCCACTTCGACTTCCACGCCGGCAAGGACTGCACCGAGGTCGGGAAAAACACCACTCCGGCCATGATCGAGAACATCATCAACCTCGTGAAGCCCGACTACCTCCAGATCGACTGCAAGGGGCACCCCGGACTCTCCAGCTACCCGACGAAGGTCGGCAACCCCGCCCCCGGGATCGTCGGCGACCCCCTGAAGACGTGGCGCGAGGTCACCGCCGCGCGCGGCGTCGCCCTCTACATGCACTACTCCGGCGTCTGGGACTCGACCGCCGTCGCCCAACACCCCGACTGGGCCGCCCTGGGCGCCAACGGCAAGCCGAGCGACCGGGCCACCTCCTTCTTCGGCCCCTACGCCGACCGGCTCCTGATCCCCCAGCTCCGCGAGCTGGCCGGCGTCTACGGCGTGGATGGCGCGTGGGTCGACGGCGAGTGCTGGGCCTCGGTGCCGGACTGGGGCGAAGCGGCACTCAAGGCCTTCCGGGAAGAGACCGGCATCGCCGACGTCCCCCGCAAGCCCGGCGACCCCCACTGGTTCGAGTTCCTCCAGTTCCACCGCGAGTCCTTCCGCCGCTACCTCCGCCGGTACATCGCGGAAGTGAAAAAGACCCACCCCGGCTTCCAGATCTGCAGCAACTGGGCCTACACCGACCACATGGCGGAGCCGGTCAGCGCGCCGCTGGACTTCCTCTCGGGCGACTACGCTTCGACCGACAGCGTCAACTCCGCACGCCTCTCGGGGCGCTACCTGGCCCGGCAGGGCAGGCCCTGGGACCTGATGGCGTGGAGCTTCGCCCGGAAGGGCGGGAAGGGCGCGGCGATGCAGAAGAGCGTCCCGCAGCTCCAGCGCGAGGCCGCGGTGGTGGTCGCCCTCGGCGGCGGCTTCCAGGCCTACTTCAAGCAGAAGCGCGACGGCTCCGTCTACGACGAGCAGATGCCCGCGATGGGCGAGGTCGCCGCCTTCTGCCGCGCGCGCCAGGCCCTCTGCCACCGGTCGACGCCCGTCCCCCAGATCGCGCTGCTCCTTTCCACCGCGGGCCACTACCGCCGGATCAACGGCCTCTTCAACCGCGACCTCGCCCGCGTCAGCGGCACGCTCCAGGCGCTTCTCGAGAGCCAGCACGTCGTGGACGTCGTCGGCGAGCACCACCTCGCCGGCCACATGGCCGACTGGCCGCTCATCGTCGTGCCGGAGTGGGACCATCTCGAGCCCGCGTTCCGGGACGAGCTGATCGCCTACGCGAAGGGGGGCGGAAGCCTCCTCCTCATCGGCCCTCGGACGACGGCGCTCTTCGCCGACGCCTTGGACGCGACGGCGGAGGGGCCGCCCGCGAAGGCCATGCGCCACCTGGCGCACGGGGACGCGCTCATCCCGGTCCAGGGGGAGAGCCAGGCCGCAACGCCCGGACCGACCGCGAAGCCGTTCGGTCGCCTTCACGCCGCCGCGGACCCCGCCTCGGCGTCCGCCCCCGCGGCCACCCTCGCGCCGCTCGGCAAGGGCCGGATCGCCGCCGTGTGGTTCGACTTCGCGCCGGGCTACCTCGCGGCGCGGAACGAGGCCGCGCGGCGGTTCCTCTCGGATCTCGTCCAGGAGCTCTTCCCCGCGCCGCGGGTGGAAGTGACGGGCTCTGCGGACGTGGACGTCTCCGTGGCCCGGCGGGGCGAGCGACTCCTCGTGAACCTGGTCAACACCGCCGGCCCTCACGCCGACCGGCAGAACCCGATCCACGACGCGATCCCGCCCGTGGGCCCGTTGGAGGTGACGATCCGCCGCGAGGCGAAGCCGGCCCGCGTGACGCTCGAGCCCGGGGGGCGGATTCTGGAGGCCCGCTATCAGGAAGGCCGCGTGCGTGTGACGATCCCGCGGCTGGAGATCCACGCGGTGGTCGCGGTGGAATGATCGAGGGACCCGCCGGGAGGCTTCCGCCTCCGCCTTCGGCGGACAAGCGCCCTCCCGCCGTCACCGACGCATCTTCCCCGCCTGCCGCCGCGCGAAGGCGGCGTCCGCCTTCAGCCCGACCTTGTCGTAAAAGGTCGCGAGCTTCTCGTACCGGGCCTTCGCGTCGAAGCCGGTGTTCCAGCACACCTTCTCCAGGCACTCGGGGCAGAGGTGCATCGGCTCCCGGTCCATCTCGAGCACTGAATTCGCGCCGTTGACATTGCACCGGTACCGGACGCAATGTTCCAGGGAGAAGAGGTGGGCCAGCTCGTGGGAGGCGACCTTGAGCGTACGCTTGAGGAAGACCGGCTCGCCGCCCGCCTTCGCGTCCTTCGCCCCATAGCGGGCCACCGAGTAGACGCCGACGCGCTGGGCCAGCGACCCCACGCCGAAGACGTAGTTCAGCTCCTCGACGTAGAGGTCCTCCCGGCAGAATCCGATGTAGGCGAGAGCCTTGCCGGGAAGCCGGTTGCGGAAGTCCACCAGTATCCGGTCGGCATCGTACTGGCGGCGCGACGCGTTGTACGTCTCCGCCGGCATCGGGATCGGCTCGGCGACCTCCGCCTTGCAGTCGAAGAAGATCGCGACGTAGTCCCGGACCGTCTCGAT
>CAYUME010000424.1:0-5015 GCA_964445475.1 uncultured Planctomycetia bacterium | reverse complement strand
AAACAGGTGGCGCCGGCAACGCCGAACATCCTCGGCGGTGTGTTCGCGACGATGAACGCGCGCAAGGTCCTGGAGGACTGTCCCCACGCCGACAGTATCGGGAGAGGCGAGGGCGAGGAGCTCCTGCCGGACTACCTCGACCATCTCGCCGACCCGCGCGCGGTCGCCGGGCTGGTCTGGCGCAACGGCACCGAGATCGTCGAGAACGCGCCACGCCCTGTGCTCCGCGACCTCGACCGCTTCCCCTACCCGGACCGCCAGAGCCTGCCCATCGAGTACATCGAGTCGATGCCGCTCGACGTGCCCGCGGTGCTCTCGCTCGACCGCTTCGCCACGGTACAGAGCTCGCGCGGCTGCCCGTTCTCGTGCGTCTTCTGCGACATCCCGACGTTCCACCGGAAGACGTGGCGTCCGCGGAGCGCGGGGCATGTCGTGTCGGAGCTCCGGCACCTGCAGGATGCGGGGTACGGGAGCATCTATTTCGTGGACGACCACTTCCTGCTCCAGCCGCGGCGGGTGGAGGCGGTCTGCGCGGGGATCCGGGAGCGGGGCGTCCGGCTGCGCTGGGGGTGCGAGGGGCGCGTCGACTCCCCCGGCAAGCGGCTCCTGCCCCTCCTCGCGGCGTCGGGGTGCCGGACCCTCATGTACGGCATCGAGAGCGGGTGCCAGAAGACGCTCGACCGCCTCGGCAAACGGCAGACGCTGGCGCAGATCGAGGAGGCCGTCCGCGCCTCGAAGGCCGCGGGGATCCCCCTCGTGCACGGCTTCTTCGTCGTCGGCTGCCCGGACGAGACCGAGGCCGACATGGTGGAGACCTTCCGGTTCGCCGAGCGGATCCCCCTCGACACGTTCGCCTTCAACCGGCTCTGCGTCTACGGGGGGACGCCGCTCTGGCACGAGTATGTGCGGCGCGGGCTCGTGAACGACGAGGCCGACTGGTACAAGTACTTCAAGTGCTCCGAGATCGATCCCACCATCCTGCCCGGCGAGGGGATCCACCGCATCCGCTCGCGCGAGATGAAGCGGCTCATCCTCTACAAGCTGCTTCACCATCCCGTCCAGTTCGCCCGGGTGCTGCGGATGTTCACGCGGCACATGCCGGTCCGCGACGTGCTCCGCCTGATCCTGAAGCCCTTCGTCGGGCGGGCGTCGGGGGCGACGGACGCGGAGGTGCTCTCGCGGTCCTGCGAGGCGGGGGCGTCCGCGCCGGCCGGGCCGGGGGCGGCCGGGTAAAAAAACGGGGATCCGGAGGGCCCGGATCCCCGTGGGGTGTGCCGCCCGCGTCCCGCCTACCGGTTCATCGCCTCGATCTGCTTCTTCACCGCCTCGGCGTTGAAGTTCTTCGGCCGCTCCTGCTGCAGGTCCTTCTCGAGCTCCTCCAGCGTCGGCGTCTTCGACGGCACGCCGCCCTTCGGCACCTCCGCCTTCGCGATCCAGACGCAGGCGTTGAGGACCGCGGTGCGGAAGCTGTCCTGCGCCCAGTTCCAGTGGACGTGCATGCCGGTGAAGCCGAAGCCGCGCCCGCCGTTCGGCCGCTCATAGGTCCACCCCACGACCTCCGGCATCCCCGTCCGCGAGCGGACCGTCGGATTCCCGCTGTGCGGTCCGTCCTTGCCCTGGCGGGTGCTCTCCGGGGGGACGGCCTGGAGGATCGGCGTCACGCCCTTCATGTCCTCGGCGAAGCGCATGTGGTAGTACCACTCGTCGTTGATCTTGAACGGCTTGAGCCCCCGCGCGACCGGGTGGTCGGGGAAGGCCTTGAAGTCGGCCTCCCAGTGGGGATTGACGGACCAGTGTTGCTCGTAGGCGCCGCCGATCCAGGCGATGAGACGCTGGATGGCTTTCTTGTCGGTGGGATCGACGGTGTAGTGGATGCAGGCGAGCCCGACCCCCTTGGCCATGAGCGGCTCGATCCGGTCGCCGAGCTTCTTGACGAGGTTCCCCCCGTCGCTGCCGAGGAAGATTGCGTCGGCGGTGTCGAGGGGGGCGAGGTCCTTGTCGTCCTGGATCACGACGGCGTTGACGGCGGGGACGCCCTCGTTGAGCATGCGGGCGAGCATGCGGAAGGCGGGGCCGTAGGCGTGGCCGCCGTAGCCGTGGCTGGCCGCGCCGTGGACGAAGACGATCTGCTTCTTGCCCTCGGCGGCGGGGGCGGGGCCGGCGGCGAGCGCCAGGCCGGCGAGCGCGAGACCGACCGAGAGGCCGCGTGCGACGCGCGTCATGGGACACCTCCTGGATACCGGGGAATCTCCGGACGAGGGTGCAAGAATAACCGTTCGTCAGCGCGCCGGCAAGATTGTTCGGGGATCGCCCCGTCTCGTCCCGGGGGCCTTCGGGATTGCCTGACAGGACCGCCGGATGGTATGCATACGGTTCCTATGCTGCGAGCCCTCGGTTCCGTCCCGGTTGCCCTCCTCCTGCTTCTGCCGCCGCCCACCGGCGCCGCCGAGCCCGCCCGGCGGACGCTCGAGTACGCCCCGGCGCCCGTCGACAACCCGCTCAAGGGCCTCGTCCCCTACGCCGGCGACGTGCGCGACCGCTTCCCGCACAGCCTCGAGTTCAGCTACCTCCCCTTCGCGGCGCTCATGAAGGGCCACGACCAGTTCGACTGGAAGCCCCTCGAGGACCTCCTCGACGCCGTCGCCGGCCGCGGCCACCAGGCCGTCTTCCGCGTCTTCCTCGAGTACCCGGGCCACAAGGACGTGATTCCCGCCTTCCTCCTCCGGGACGGCCTCAAGGTCCACCGGTACCAGAACACGAACACGCAGCCCTTTCCCCCGAAGGAGGTCGAGACGCCCGACTACGCCGATCCGAACCTCCGCCAGGCGATGAAGCGGTTCGTCGCGGCCCTGGGGGCGAAATACGACGGCGACCCGCGCATCGGCTTCATCACCGCCGGCCTCCTGGGCACCTGGGGCGAATGGCACGACTGGCCCCGCGACGACCTCTTCGCCCCCCCGGCCGTCCAGGCCGAGGTCATGGACGCGTACGAGGCGGCCTTCAAGACAACGCCCGTCCTGCTCCGCTACCCGGTCGGCGAGGGCCGGAAGGACAAGGCCCCCAACGCGGGGCGGCCGTTCGGCTACCACGACGACTCCTTCGCCTGGGCGACCCTCGACACCGGCCGGAAGGGCGACGGGTGGTTCTTCATGGCGATGCTGAAGGCCGCCGGGCCCGGGGCGCTCGAGAAATGGAAGACCCGGCCCATCGGCGGGGAGATCCGCCCCGAGGCGTGGGGCAAGGTCTTCGACGCGGAGCCCGGCGAGAAGCAGATCCAGGACTTCCGCGCCTGTGTCGAGGCGACGCACGCGACGTGGCTGATGGACAGCGGGATGTTCAAGAAGGAGCCGCGGAACGAGGCGCGCATCCGCCGCGCCGAGGAGGCCGTCCGGCGGATGGGCTACGAGCTCCATGTCCCCGTCGTCACGATCGCCCCGCGGGCGGACGGGACGGTGGCGGTGACGGTGGAGCTGGAGAACCGCGGCGTCGCGCCGTTCTACGCCGGCTGGCCGGCCGAGCTCGGCCTGGTCGGCGCCGAGGGCGCCGTGGCGAAGACCGCCCGGGCCGCGGGCTCGATCGCCGGGATCCTGCCCGGCGACCCGCCGCGCGTCTGGAACGAGAGGCTGGACCTGAAGGACGTGAAGCCCGGCCGCTACCGTCTCGCCCTGCGCGTCCCCCACCCGCTGCCGAAGGGCAGCCCCGTCCGCTTCGCCAACCGGGCGCAGGACGCCGACGCGAAAGGCTGGCTCACCCTGGGCGAGATCGTGCGGTAGTCCCCCGCGTCGCTCCACGCCGGACGCCGCACGCGCTACGTCCCGCGGGCGACCTCCTCGACCATCTGCCGCACCCAGGCGAGGCTCTTCTCGATCATCGGACCGCCTGCCCCCTCGCACTCGATGCTGAGGACCCCCTTGTAGCCGGCGTCGGCGAGGATCTTCACGACCTTCCGGATGTTCCCGGCGTTCACGCCCTCCCCGATCGCGCAGTGGCTGACCGGGATGCCCGTCAGCTTGTTCCGCATCGCCTCCGCGAAGCTCGGGCTCACGTCCTTGATGTGGACGTGGCTGACCTTCCCCTTGAACTTCGTGACGAAGGCGACGGGGTCCTGGCCGGCGATGAAGGTGTTGCCCGTGTCCATGTTCATGCGGAGGAAGGGCGAGTCGGCGAAGGCGAGCATCTCCGCCATGAACTCGGGCTTCGTCGTGAAGTGGCCGTGCGGCTCGATGTTGATCGTGATCCCGTAGGCCTCGGCGTGCTTCACGACCAGCCGGTAGATCCGCTTCATGTGGTCGAGGGCCTCCCGCTCGGTCATGCCCGGCGGGGCGACGCGGTCGTCCGTCGTGTCGATCATCGGGCAGCCGGCAAGCTTGGCCCAGCGCAGGGAGTGGAGGATGTACTCGACGCCGAGCGTGGCCCCCTCGGGGAGCGAGAGCGGGAAGGCGGCGTCGAGCTGCGAGAACTGGATCTCGAGCTTGTCCATCTTCTTCCGCAGGAGGACGGGGTCCTCCCAGAGGGCGACGTGGGGCTGGTAGCCGAGGCCGTGGATCCAGCTGACCCCGTCGATGGTCCCGCACTCGATGAAGTGGAGCCCGTTCTTGTGCGCCCACTGGAGGCACTGTTCGAACCCCCAGTAGCTGCTGTTGAAGGCGTCGGTGTGGAATCCGATCTGCATCATGGCGTCTCCTCCTGCGGGGGCGGCGGTTTTCGCGTCGGGGGCGGACCCGGGGGCGGAGCAGGCGGAAAGCGCGCCGGCCGCCGCCGCGCCCTTCAAGACGTTGCGTCGCGATAGGGGGCTCACGGGCGGTTCCTCGATGGCGGTAAACGTACTAAACAGTATCAGCCATAGACGGCACAAATGCGGAATGGGACACAGGTGAAACCGCTTTTGCGAATTATACCATACCTATGGGTATGTTTGTCGTCAAGGCTTTTCCTGTGGGATCCACGCGAGTCGGGCGATCCGGATCCCCTTGAGGTCCGACCGGAGCGCCGCGAGGTACCACGCGCCCGCGTGC
>CAYUME010000423.1:0-5023 GCA_964445475.1 uncultured Planctomycetia bacterium | reverse complement strand
GAGCATGAGGTGGTCGTTGTAGCCGTTGCCGACGGCGACCGTCTCCCCGGCGCCCATCGTCTCGACGAACCGCCGCTTGGCCTCCGCCTGCCCCGTCGCGGGAGCGAGGTGGACCTCCAGGAAGGGCTGCGTGCAGTGCTGCGCGACCCCCCCGAAGGTGTCGGCGGTCAGGACGTGGATCTCGAGCGACGCGGCGAGGCGCTCCAGCCGCTCGAAGACGCCCGGGAGGGGCCGGCCGTCGACCGCCATCGTCCCGTTGTAGTCGATCACCAGGCAGCGCAGCGGCCCGACCGGCCGCCCGGGGATGTCCAGGGTGAGCATGGGGGGACTCCGCCTCGAACGGGGCCCGCGCCCCGCGAGTGTATCACGAAGGGCGGACGGGGCAAAGCGGGAGCGGCGCCGGCGGTCTACCCGTTCAGGATCCCGTCCCACAGCATGCGCGCGTGCTGCACCGGGAGGGGCCCGCAGGCATCCGAATCCGGGTTGTACATGAGGCGGTACGAGCACCCGCTCGTCCTCGCCGGCCTCCCGCCAGATCGACACGACCTTGGTCGGGAAGAACCGGTTCGAGAAGATTACCAGGAAGAGCCCCCCCGGCCGGAGGACGCGCCCGACCTCCCGGAAGACCTCCGCCGGACGCGTCAGGTAGTCGACGGAGACGGTGCACAGGACGACGTCGAAGACGGCGTCCGGGTAGGGCAGGCGGGGGTCCCGGTTGAGGTCGTGGAGGCGGTATTCCGTCAGCGCCCGGTTCGCGGCCAGCTCCCGCTCGTTGAGCCCCAGGCCGGCCACGCGGGACGGATGGAGCGAGTCCGGCAGGTGGGAGTCCCAGCTGGCCATGAGATCGAGGACGGCGGGCCGGTTCTCGACGACCAGCTGGCCGATCAGGTCGCGGATCGTCTCGAGCGCGTGGGCATCGAGGTGGCGGACGAAGCGATCCCGCGCATAGAAGACGGCGTCGTCCGTCTCGTCCTTCCGCGAGAACGCGTCCTTCGGATATCCGTATCGCATGGGGTTCGTGCCCTCACAGAGGACGCGACACGTCCGCCCCCCCTCCCCGCCCGGACGCCAGATCCCCCTCCGTCATGCCGCGATGAGAGCCGCCCACTCGGCGCCGGTCAGAGCACGGCGCGGAGCGCGCTGACCACCAGCATCAGCCCCATGACGACCAGGCTACCATGAAGGATCCGCGAGAACCGCTCCGGTTTCACTTTCCGGCCGAGCCCTTCGCCCGCGAGGAGGGCAACAGCCAGGACGGGAAGGGCCTGGACGTAGCGCCCCACCACCTCCGGGGTCCAGAGCCCCCCGGCCGCGTGGGCGGCCAGCACCATCAGGCCGGTCGGGAAGAAGTACCCCTGCAGCGTCGCGCGGAAACGCTCCGGCGGCCAGCCCCGGAGCGTCCCGTAGATCACGATCGGAGGCCCGTTCGTGTTGTAGGCCCCGCCCAGGATCCCCGCGAACAGGCCGAAACCGTACGACAGCCGCTCGCTGCCGAGCCGCGGGGCCGACGCCCCCCGGAGCCGGTAGATCCCGAAGCCCGCCAGCAGGAGACCCAGGACGACCTTGACGACCCCCTCCGGGACGGACGTCAGGTAGTAGAGCCCGATCGGAATCCCCACCAGCGTCGAGACGATCAGCCGCCAGGCCGCCCGGACGTCCACCTCGCGCCAGCCCCGGGCCAGCATGGCCAGGGCGAGGGTCGAGCCGCAGAGGGCGACGAGGGGCGTGGCCTGGCGCACCTCCAGGAAAAGGGCCAGGAGCGGCATCGCGACCAGCGCGTCGCCGAATCCCAGCGCGGAGCGTCCGAGCGCGGCGAGGAAGAGGACCGCCAGGACCGGCGCGTTGTCGCGAATGCCGTCCATGGACAGGGTCGCCCCCCCGAGCCATCGGCCGTAGCAGCCCCGCCCCGGTCCCTCAGCCCCCGCTTCCGCACCGGGGGGCCGGCTGCGGCGTTCCCCGCGTCGCCTTCCCGTGCAGCACGCCCGCCTCGTCGAACCAGAGCGGGTCGATGCAGAGGAACCGCTTCCAGCCGGGCGTCTCGTCCTGCTGCTGGTGGTAGACGTGCCAGAGGCTCCCCCTCGCATCGCGGGCCACGCACCCGTGCCCCGGGCCGAAGACGCCGTCGCCGCGGTGGACGATCGGGTTACCCGGATGCTTGACGAACGGCCCCGCCGGGGACTTCGACGTGGCGTAGCCGACGCCGTAGTTCGGCGAGTTGGCGCCCGTCCCGGAGTAGATCAGGTAATACGTCCCTTTGTGCTTGAGGAGAAACGGCCCCTCGGTGACGTTCCCGCTCTTCATCTCCCACGGCTCCGTCGGCTTGATCAGCTCGAGCGGGCCACCCTCCTTCTCGATCGGCGTCTTCATCCGCTGGACGGTGATGCGGAATCCCGGGAACTGGACGTAATAGAGGTAGAAGCGGCCGTCGTCGTCGCGGAAGAGGTGCGCGTCGATGGCGCGGTCGCAGAGCTTCGCGCGGTCCTCGAACGGCCCCTCGGGCCCCTTCGCGCTGGCCACGCCGATCCGCTCTTGGACGGTGTAGTAAAGGTAGAAGGTGCCGTCCTTCGGATCGACGAACACGTCCGGCGCCCAGACGTTCTTCTCCCCGGGCTCGAAGACCCGCCCCTTCTTCGTCCAGTGGACGAGGTCGGTCGACGTGTAGACGTGGTAGCTGACGTTGTCCCCCGTGGGGTAGAGGTAGTAGGTGCCCTTGTGGAGGATCACGTGGGGATCGGCCGGGCCGATCGCGTCGATGACGGGGTTGGTGTAGGTCGGCTCGGCGGCCGCGCCCCTGGCGACGGCCGCTCCGATCGCCAGCAGGATGGCCGCCCGCGCGATGAAAGGCCTCATGGCCGCCTCCTGCTGCAGGACCGCCCGGCTTATATCAGGAGGGGGCGCGGGAGGCGACAGAATTCCCTCACTTCGCCTCGAATGCCCACTCGCGCGAGCCCTGGCCCCCGGCGCCCGACAGACGGATGCGCCGGAGAGCGGAGTGGCCCCCGGGCAGCATCAGCCGGACGTGGATGATCGTGCCTTGCGCCGGCACGTCGATCGCGGCCTCGGTCCAGTCGGCGGACGCGGGCACCTCCGTCGCGGCCGTCTGCCCCGCCGCGAAGTCCTTCTGCCCTTCCATCCGCCACGCGATGCCGACCGGTCCGCCCTTCTCGCTGCGGATCGAGACCGTCGCCTTCGCCGGACCCGGGATCAGCAACGGGGCACAGGCCAGGAAAGGCCCCTGTTTCACCCCCTCGCCGGACGTGACGTGGAGCGCCCCCTCCTTCACCTCGGCCGTGGCGTTGCGGGGCACCCAGTCGGCGGCGCCCCGGGAGCCCGGGCCTTCCGGCGCGGGCGCGGGCTTGCCATCGAGATAGTGGTCGTAGTAAGCCTCCCAGACCTTCGCCATCGGCTTGACGCCGATGCCGGGCGGCTGGAGCCCGCCCCCCCAGGCCTCGAGTCGCGCGCGGAGCCGTCGGGCGACCTCGGGGTGCTGCGCGAGAAGGTTCCTCTTCTCCTCGGGATCAGCGTCCAGGTCGAATAGGTACTCGCGCGGGCCGCCGACGAGCAGCTTCCACTTCCCCTCGCGGACCGCCGACTGCGCGATCCAGCGCCAGAAGAGGATCTCGTGCGGCGCGCCCTCCTTCCGCCCCGTGAAGAAGGGGATCAGGTTCACGCCATCGAGCACGGGATCGGTCGGCAGCCCGGCCAGCGCGACGGCGGTTGCGGCCACGTCGAGCGAGATGACGGGATGGGTGTAGACCTGCCCGGGGGGGATCGTGCCTTTCCAGTAGGCCAGCCACGGCACGCGGATGCCGCCTTCGCTCAGCATGCCTTTCTCGCCGTTCATCGGCGCGTTGAGCGAGCCGTCCCAGCCGCCGGGGTCGGCGTGCAGCGGCTTGTCCTCCTTGTGAATCTTCAACGGCGCGCCGTTGTCGCCGATGAAGAAGAGGAGCGTCTTCTCCTCGAGGCCGTGCTCGCGCAGCGTCTGCAGGACGCGGCCGACGCCGTCGTCCATGGCCGAAATCATGGCCAGCGCCTGCCGGCGCCGCTCGGGCATCGGGCCGGGGAAGCGCGAGGTGTATCGCTCCGGGGCATCCAGCGGCGTGTGCGGGGCGCGATAGGCCAGGTAGAAGAAGAACGGCTCGCCCTTGTGGCGCCGGATGAACGCACAGGCCGCAGCCGCGTTGGCGTCGAGGTGGTAGAGGCCGCCCTTGACCGCGCCGCCGCCGGTGCGGTTCCCCTCCAGGTCCACATTCGCCCACGCGCCACCGCCCCCCTGATCGGCGTAGACTTCGTCGAAGCCGTGCCGCGGGATCTCGTCGAGGGGCCCCAGGTGCCACTTGCCCGACAGGCCGGTCGCGTAGCCGGCCTTCTTGAGGCGGGCGGCGAGGGTCTGCTGCGCGTCGAATCCGTCGAGCTTCTCGCCGTTGCTCTCGACGCCGAAGCGGTTCTGGTAGCGGCCCGCCAGCAGACCCGCGCGCGACGGCACGCACTGCGGCGCCGTGACGTACCCGCTGGTCGCGCGCACCCCACCCGCGGCCAGGGCGTCGAGGTGCGGCGTGCGAATATCCTTCTGGACGCCCTGGGATCCGATATCCGCCCAGCCGTGGTCGTCGGAGAAGACAAGGATGAGGTTGGGCTGGTCCGGCGCGGCGACCGCCATCGAGGCCAACGCCGAGGCCAGGCCGCACCCGACGGCTCGCAGGAACCGCCTCCCCGTGTCCGTCATGAGCGTTTCTCCCGCTTGAGATTCCAGGCCTGCCGTTCCTGCATCAGTTCCTTGACGCCTTGGCGCCTAGGCGGGTCCCTTCCGTCCGGGCCTTCGCCGCCTGCCTCGTCCACGCGTCGATTGTCGCCTGCGTCATCGTCGCGTCATACCGGTAGCTGAACCGCCGGTCGGGCGCGCTGTCGCCGCTCCGCCCAAACTCCAGGATGTCGCCGTCCTTCTGGATGTTGTCCGCCCAGTGGAAATCGAGCCGGACCGGCTTCCCCGCCAGGCCCAGCGTCTTCCGTGCGACGGCCAGCT
>CAYUME010000422.1:0-5051 GCA_964445475.1 uncultured Planctomycetia bacterium | reverse complement strand
GAGCCGCTACCTGCAGCAGCTGGTGATGGAGTCCTTAGGCAAGGAGAAGGACCTCGACGGCAAGGTGGTCGAGCAGGGCCTGACCGTCTACGGCAACAAGGGCTCGACGGACCAGCACGCGTACGTGCAGCAGCTGCGGGACGGCGTGAACAACTTCTTCGTCGTCTTCCTGCGCGTGCTCGAGGCGGGCGGGAGCGGGCTGGAGGTGGATCCCGGCGTGGGGGCGGGGGACTACCTGCACGGCTTCCTGCTCGGGACGCGGGAGGCGCTGGCGGGGAACGGGCGGGAGTCGATGACGATCACGGTGCCGCGGGTGGACGCGCGGACGGTGGGGGCGCTGATCGCGCTCTTCGAGCGGGCGGTGGGATTCTATGCGACGCTGGTCGGGATCAACGCGTACCACCAGCCGGGGGTGGAGGCGGGGAAGAAGGCGGCGGCGGCGGTGCTGGCGCTGCAGGCGAAGGTGCGGGGGGCGCTGGGGGCGGGGACGCGGACGGCGGAGGCGCTCGCCGCGGCGGCCGGGCGGCCGGAGGCGGCGGAGACGGTCTACCTGCTGCTGGAGCACCTGGCGGCCAACGGGAAGGCACGGGTGGCAAAGGCGGGGGGGCCGGGGGAGGCGGAATTCGCGGCGCCGTAGGCGGAACGGAAGGGGACCGTCCAGGCGCCGAGTTCGCCCAGGAGAAGGAGGCCCTTCTCTCTTGACGCATAGGCTTGTCGATATGTGAGGCCTCCGGGAAACAGGCTTTTATCGCATCGGCACGCCCTTCCGGAGCCCGGTTTTCCGACCGGTGCAGGCCCTCGTGCGGTTCCGGCCATCCATCGCGGGATGGGATGAATCCCCCCTCCTCGGCGAGGCGAAGGTCGTCCCCCTTCGCACGCTCCGCGCTCCTCGAACTTTCCGTCAATCCCTGTCCCCCTCCTTTCTTGACCCGTTTCACCCCCTCGTCTAGGATGACTCCTCGGCCCGCCTCGCGGGGGGATTCTGCATGACGGACCTGGACAAGCAGCTGCACGCCGCCCGGAAGAGCCTCCTCGACCTGACCCTCCGCAACCGGCTGCTGCACTACCGCCCCTCCCCGGCGCGCACGCTCCGCATCGTCGACGAGATCGCGCGCGAGGTCTTTGACCAGATCGTCCTGCAGGAAAAGACGATGTCCTTCCGGCCGCGGGCCGAGGCGGCCGGGGCGGGGGCGCCGGACGTCCCGGCCGGGATGACGGAGGAAGAGGCGGGCGCGCTCTGGGGGGCGCCGCTCCCCGAGGAGGCCGTCGAGGCCCGCCACGCCGACCGGTTCCTGCAGACGCCGCTCGACGCGGCGACGCTCCAGAAGCGCCTCTTCTACGTCCACCAGCAGGCCCGCTCCGTCCTGGAGGAGCAGGGCTACACGGTCCTCTACCTGGCGCTCGGCTTCCTCGAGTGGGCCGAGCCGAACCGCCCCGCGCTCGCCCTCCGCGCGCCGCTCGTCCTCGTCCCCGTCGATCTCGAGCGGACGAAGGTGGGCGCGGCGTTCCGGGTCGCGTGGACGGGGGAGGATCTGCAGACGAACATCTCGCTTCAGGCGAAGCTGGCGGAGCAGGGGATCCGTCTGCCCGACTTCGAGATGCCGGACGAGAAGGGCGGACTCGACCTCTACTTCCAGGCGGTGGCGAAGGCGATCGCGGCCCGCCCCGCGTGGAAGATCCTCGCCGACCTCGCCCTCGACTTCTTCAGCTTCACGAAGTTCGTGATGTACAAGGACCTCGACCCGCGGACGTGGCCGGAGGGGCGCTCGCCGGCCGACCACCCGCTGCTGCATGCGATCCTGGCGCCGGAGCGGGCGGAGACCGCGGAGGGCGATGCGGGGGCGGAGGGGTTTCCCGAGGGGGCGATCGACGAGCGCCTGCGGCCGCGCGACCTCCGCCATGTCCTCGACGCCGACCCTTCGCAGATCGCGGTGATCGAGGACGTCAAGGCGGGGCGGAATCTGGTCGTCGAGGGGCCGCCCGGCACGGGCAAGTCGCAGACGATCGCGAACCTGGTGGCCGAGCTGTTGGCCGCCGGGAAGAGCGTCCTGTTCGTCAGCGAGAAGATGGCGGCCCTGGACGTGGTGAAGGGGCGGCTCGACCGGGCGGGGCTGGGGGACTTCTGCCTGGAGCTGCACAGCCGGAAGTCGAACAAGCGGGAGGTGCTGCGGGAGCTGGAGCGGACGCTGGCGGCGGCGGCGCCGAAGGCGGAGGCGCTCGAGGGGGCGTTCGACCGGCTGGAGGCGCTGCAGGCGGAGCTGAACGCGTACGCCCGGGCGCTGCGCGAGCCCGCCAGCGCGCTCGGCCGCACCCCGTACGACCTGTTCGAGATGAAGGAGCGGGCGCGGCGCGCGTTCGCCGCCGCCGGGCGCCCCGTCCCGCGGATCGAGATCCCGCAGCCGGAGGCCATCGGCCCCGAGGCGTGGTCGTCCGCCGTCGTGCGCTTGACGGCGCTCGCGCAGGCGATCCCGATGGTCGCCCCCGTCGCCCGCCACCCGTGGCGCGGCTGCGCCCCGGAGGCGGTCCTCCCGGCGGACGAGGAGGAGATCGGCGGACTGCTCGAGACGTGCCGCGCGGCGTCGGCGCGGATGGAGGCGGCGCTGGGGCAGCTGGCGTCCCTGGCGGGGATCGCGCCGCCGGCGGCGCTCGACGGGCTCGGGCGGGCCCTGGCCGCCGCGAAGCACGTCGCGGCCGGCGAACCGGTCGAGGCGGCGATCCTTGCGGGCGAGGCGTGGGACCAGCCCGGCGAGGAGGCGGAGACGCTCGTCGCCCAGGTGGAGATCCTCCGGAGCCGGATCGCCGACGCGAAAACCGTCTTCGAAGCCGGGGCGCTCGATCGCGACATCCCGGCCCTGCTGGCGGAATACAGGGAGCGCAGCGCCGGGTTCTTCCGGTTCCTGAGCGGCCGGTACCGGGCGCTGAAGCTCGAGATCGCCGCCCTCACCCTCGACCACCGGCTCAAGAGCATCCCGGCGATGACGGCCGATCTCGAGAAGCTGGCGGAGACGGTGCGGCTGCGGCGGGCGCTGCGGGACGCGGAGGCGGCGGGGCGGGCCCGTTTCGGCCGGCTCTGGCGGGGCGAGGAGGGGGATCCGGCCCGGCTCCGCGCGTTCGCGGGGTGGGCTGTCGCCTTCCGGAAGCACCTGCGCGACGGCACCCTGACGTCCGCGGCCGCCGAGCGCGTCGAGGCCGGCGTCGAACGGGCCGCGATCGACCGGGCGGTGGCCGGCGTCGCGGCGACCTCGAAGGAGGTCGTCACGCAGCTCGACTTTCTCACCTACCGCGTGAAGCTCGACTTCAAGGCGGTCTTCGGCGCGGCGCCGGGCCAGGTGCCGTTCGCGGCGTGGCGGGAGCGGCTGGACCTGTGGCGGGCGGAGCTGGCGAAGCTGCCCCGGTGGGCGCCGTTCGCGGCCCGCCGGACGGCGGCGCTCAAGACCGCCGGCGCCCCCGTCGTCGCCGCGATCGACGCCGACGCGGTAAGCCCCGCGGAGGTCGTCCCGGCCTTCGAGGCCAACGTCGCCGACGATCTCCTGCGGCGGGTCTTCGCGCAGCGGCCCGCGCTGGCGCAGTTCGTCGGGGAGCTGCACGAGCGGAAGGCCGAGGAGTACGCGGCGCTCGACCGCGAGCTGATCGCGAAGAACCGCGCGCGGCTGGCGGGGGAGCTGGCCCGGCGCCGCCCGCGCCTTCCCCCCGGCGCCTCCCCCGGCTCCGAGGCGGGGATCCTGCTCGGCGAGTTCAACCGCAAGCGCGGCCACATGCCCATCCGGAAGCTCATGGCGATGGCGGGCGGGCTCGTCCAGCGGATCAAGCCCTGCTTCATGATGAGCCCCCTCTCCATCGCCCAGTTCCTCGACCCCCGGACGGCCCGCTTCGACGTCGTCGTCTTCGACGAGGCCAGCCAGGTGCGCCCCGAGGATGCCCTCGGCGCCCTCCTGCGCGGGGACCGGGCCGTCGTCATGGGCGACACGCGGCAACGCCCCCCGACCCGCTTCTTCGACCACCTCGTCGAGTCGTCCGACGCGGCCGAGGAGGACGAGGAGGAGGCGGCCGCGGGGGTGGGCGACGTGGAGAGCATCCTCCACCAGTGCCGCCGCGCCTTCCCCGTCCGGATCCTCCGCTGGCACTACCGCAGCCGCCACGAGTCCCTCATCGCCGTCTCGAACCGGGAGTTTTACGACAGCCGGCTCCTCGTCTACCCCTCAGCGGTCGACCGGGCCGACGACCTCGGCCTCCAGTTCGTCCACCTGCCCGGGACGGTCTACGACCGCGGGCGCGGGTCGATCAACCGGCAGGAGGCGCGCGCGGTGGCCGCGGCGGCGGTCGAGCACGCCCGGCGCTCCCCGCAGAAGAGCCTCGGCATCGGGGCCTTCAACATCCGCCAGCAGCAGGCGATCCTCGAGGAGCTCGAGCTCGCCCTCCACGCCCGCCCGGACGTCGAGCCCTTCTTCCGCCCCGGCCGCGACGAGCACGTCTTCGTGAAGAACCTCGAGACGATCCAGGGGGACGAGCGCGACGTGATCTTCCTCAGCCTCGGGTTCGGGTTCGACGACGCGGGGTCCCTCTCGCTCAACTTCGGGCCGCTCAACCAGCAGGGCGGGGAGCGGCGGCTCAACGTCCTCATCTCGCGCGCCCGCGAGCGGTGCGTCGTGTTCTCGAACTTCCGCGCCGCCGACCTCGTCCTCCCCGCGGACGCCCCGGCGGGGCTGCGCGCGCTCCGGACGTTCCTGCGGTATGCCGAGACGCGGGAGCTGGTCCGGCCGGAGGAGGAGCGCGACGCGGCGGCCTCGCCGATCGAGGAGGCCGTCTCCGCCCTGATGGCGGAGCGCGGCCTGGAGGTCCGCCGCCGTGTCGGATGCGCCGGCTTCCGCGTCGATCTCGGCCTGGTGGACCCCGCTTCTTCCGGCCGGTACGCTTTCGGGATCGAGCTCGACGGGCCCGCGTATCACGGCTCCCCGGTGGCGCGCGACCGCGACCGGCTCCGGTGGCAGATGCTCGGCCACCTCGGGTGGCGCCTCCATCGGCTCTGGACAACGGACTGGTACCGGGACCGG
>CAYUME010000421.1:0-5051 GCA_964445475.1 uncultured Planctomycetia bacterium | reverse complement strand
GAAGGGCTCGCTTCCGGCCGATCCTCCGACAGGCCCCGGCGGGGAGCCCAGGGCGCGAAGCCTTCCCCGCCGGTTATTTTCAAAGTGTTACAGGAGGATCGGATATGGAATCAAAAGCATTGGCGGTTATCGAAAAGGCGACGAAGGCGGGAGCGCTCTCGTTCGTGGCACAGGGTATCACCGACACGGTGCCGCTTTACAAGCCGGAGGCGACGCTTCTTGAGGTTACCCCGGAGGACTTCCACGACCTGAAGGGGAAGCTCGTCGCGAAGAAAGAGACCTGCGACAAAATCGGCGACGCTGCGGGGATCGACTTCATCGCGGAAAGCTGCGTCGTCCGGACGGAGTTGCGCGAGGACGACATCGGAAAACGCACCGTGTTCATCGGCTCGGCTCAAGGCAGGACGCGCCTGCCTGACGGCTCATGGCGGCGTTCGACCGTTGAGGAATACGAGTTCGACCCGTACCTGCGGGCGAAGATCGACGCGGGGACGAAGAGCGAAGAATCCCTTCGCTTGGACTATATGAAGTTTGGCCGCTCGCGGGCCGCGACGGGGGCGAGGCTCCGCGTTATCCGCCAGCTGACCGGTATGCCGACCGCGTTCGAGAAGGCGAAGATCGGAGCCGGGAAGTCAATTGTATTTTCCCGCATCGTCCAAAACACCGACTACATTCTCGCCACGCCCGAGGGCCGCATGATGGCCATCGCAATGGCGACCGGCGCAACGCAGATGCTCTACGGCCAGGGCGGCCCGCAGCTGCCCGCGCCGCAGAAAGAAGCCGCGCCCGAGGCTCCGCCCGAGCCGCGGAACGTCACCCCGGACGCGCCTCCCGCCGACGCCGACATCTTCGGCGATGAGGAAGCCCTCGACCCGCGCGAGCCGTTCCGCGAAGTGCTGCGGGGGTACGTTGACGACTTCGGCGACAAGTTCAAGGCCGCCGACCTGGAGAAAATCAAGGCCGCCGCCGAGGACGAGGACATCTCGCTCGCGGACCTCCAGAAGAAGGTCGAGACCGTGCACGGCTACCTGAAGAGCCACGGGCTCCTGCTGGAGGAGCCGGTATGAGGCACAACGTACCGCAGAACGCCGAAAAGAGCGCTTGCCGCAAATGCGGCGAGACGGTGTTTCTCATCGAGATGCGGCCGGGGCACCTTATACCGGTCGACCCGGACGGATATCCGCACTTCACCCGGTGCGCGGCCAACGTCTACGAGCCGGGAGAAGTGAAGGAGGAAGCCCATGTTTAAGTTTATTCATACCGCCGATGTCCATGCCCGCCGCGAGTCCGCCGAACAGGTTTTCGCGTCCCTGGACGTGGTGGAGGAGCGTGCGAAGGATGGGGCCGACCTCATCGCCATCGCCGGGGACTTCTGGGACGGGCCGATTCAAAACACGGCCGGGAGTGCGTTCCCCGCGTTCGTCGAGCGGGTCAGGCGGCTGGCCGATTACGCTCCGGTCGTTATGGTCTACGGCACGCCGAGCCACGACACTGAAGGGAGCCTGGACGTTTTCGAAACGCTTTCCTCCCTCCACGGCATCACCATCCTGCGGCCGGGAAAGGCGTACTTTCTCTGCGGCGTTGACGGGCGGGTTTACGACGAGGCCGAATGGACCGTCGCCGCTCCCGCTCCTCGCGCCATCCTCTTCGGCGTACCCGAGCCGTCAAAAAAATGGCTCCTCGCCGAAGCGGGAGCCGTGGGAAAGGATGCGGCCGATGAGGCCGTGAGGGCCGCAATGCGGGGGCTGTTACTCGGGCTTGGCGGCATGAGACGACAGCACCCCGACGTGCCCTGCATCCTACTCTACCACGGGCAGGTCGTCGGGGCAACAACGTCGACCGGCTACACGGCCGGGAGCGGAATCGCCGTATCGCGGGACGACCTTGCGGCGGTCGGGGCGGATTATTATGCCCTTGGTGATGTGCACATGCCGCAGAAGATTCCCGGCCTCCCGGCGTACTACCCGGGAAGCGTGTACCCGTGCAACTGGGGGGAGACGCACAAGGCGGGGTGCAACCTCGTAACACTCGGCGCGGAGGACGGGCTTTTCTCCGGGGCCGAGATCGAGCGCGTGGAATTCCCCCACCCGCAGCGGCTAAAGCTCGCCATCACCGCCGGGGCGCCCTGGGACGCCTCCGAGTGCAAGGACCGCATGGCCTGGGCCGAAATTACCGCGACGAAGGAAGAGGCGGCGGGGATCGACATCGACACCGTTCTCGGCACGATGTTCTCATTCGGCGCCCTCCCCGGATCCCGGGTTACGCTGAACATCCTCCCGACCGAAACGGTCAGGGCCGGAGAGATCGCCGGGAAGAAGCGGCTTCGGGACAAGGTCGCGCTGTGGGCGGAGAACTCCGGAAAGACCCTGGCGCCGTCGGTATTCGACAAGGCCGACGAGATCGAAGGGGCCGCGGCCGGGGGCGTCGCCGGTAAGGGCGGCGCGATACGCCTGACGAAGCTCATCCTGCGCGGGGCAATCGGCATTTGGAAGAACTCGAAACGCGATGAGGTTGAGCTGGACTTCGAGCGCTACGGCGAGGGCGTCGTTGCCCTGGTCGGCGAGAACGGCAGCGGGAAGACGACCCTGATTGAGAATTGCCACCCGTGGCCCTGTATGCTCACGCGTGACGGGACGCTGAAGGACCATTTCCGGCTCCGGGAAAGCCTGCGAGACTTGCACTTCACCGATGAAGAGACCGGCGATAGGTACCGGGCGCTCATCCATGTCAACGCCGCGACCGCGTCCGGGGCGGCCGAGTATTACCTCTACAAAAACGGCTCACCCATGCCCGGCATCAACGGCCGGAAGGAGCCCTACGAGCAGGCCGTGAATGAGCTTTTCGGTTCGCTATCGCTGTACCTGAAGAGCGCGTTTACCTCGCAGCGGCCGAGCAAATACTCGCCGGACTTTTCCGACGCGACGAAGGGCCAGCGCAAGGATTTAATGGCCGAGCTGTCCGGCCTGGACTACCTCGACGCCTATGCGGCAGTCGCCAAGGGACGCGCCGAGGCGATAGAGGCCGAGGTCCAGGCGAAGCGCGCCGAGATTACGGTCCTTGAAGGACTCATCGCCGAACGGCCCGCGAAAGAGGCGGAGCGGGACGAGCTGGTAAAACGCCACGAGGCGCAGAAGGCGGAGGTCGCCCGGCTCGTGAAGGACGGGCTCGCGGCACGGGAAGCGGCGAACGCGGCCGAGAAGGCGGCCGAAGCGCAGCGGGCCGTCGAGACCGAGGCCGCGGAGCTGGCGAAGAAGATCGTGCTGCTCGACCAGGAAAAGGCCGGGATAGAACGGACCGCAGCCGAGATGCGGGGGCTCATCGAGCACCGCGCCGAATACGAGGCGAGAATAGCGCAGTACGACGCGCTGAAGGAAAAAGAGGAGGCACTCCATGCAGAACAGACCCGCATCTTACGGGAGCGCGAACGGATCACGCTTGAGCACCGAAACAGTACGCAGGCTATTCGAGATGCGGAACAGGCCCTCAAGGCGGAGCAGGCGCGGATTGATAGCGCGCGCGCTTTATGCCGCGAGGAGATTGCTGTCCTTCGCCAGAAGGCCGAGGCGATAAGGGAGCGGCTTCAGGATCCGCTTGAGGACACCTGCCCCACCTGCGGACAGACCCTCCCGGCCGATACGCTGGCGACCCTCCGCGCGAAGCGGGATGAGGATGCCGCGAGAAAGGCCGAGATCGAGGAGAAGAAGGTCGCCGAGGAGGTGAAGCTCCTCCGCCTGCAAAGCGAGTCCGAGGCCGTCGGTTACAAAATCGCGGCGCTCATCTGGCCGCCCGAGCCTGAGCTTCCGGTCGCCAACCCCGCGGAAATGGAAAAGGCGGCGCGCGAAATACGGAACATCAACATCGCCGGGGTTCGCGCCTCGCTCGCAAAGGCGGACGAGGCGGGCGTCCGGCTCCAGGAAGGGGCGAAGCGCCTCGAGGCCGTCGAGGCCCAGCGGACAGAGGCGGCCGAGGCGTACCTGGCGGCGAAGGGAAGGATCGACCCGGAGGTCCCGAAGGTGGCGATCGAGGCGAAGCGGAAGCTCGAAGACCTGCAAGGCCGCTATACCGCGGCCTCCGGAACACTCGCCAGTCTCACGACCAGCATCGAACACGCGGAGCGGACGCTTGCGGATATCGCGGCGAAGGCGCAAAACGTCGAAACGTCAAAACGCCAAATAGCCGGGCAGGAGCTTGAGGCCGCCGAGTGGCGGACGCTGCAAGAGGCCTGCGGGCAGAACGGGATACAGGCGCTGGAACTTGACGCGCTGTGTCCGGGGATCGCCGCGGTGGCGAACGAGCTGTTGAAAGCCGCTTATGGGCCGCGGTACCAGATCGAGTTCTCGACGACGCGGATCGGCGGGAAGGGCTCGAAGACGAAGCAGATCGAGGACTTTCTCATCTACATCCTGGACGGCGAAACGGGGATGCAGCAGGAAATTTCCACGCTCTCCGGCGGAGAGTCGGTGTGGATTAAGCGGGCCCTGTCGGACGCCTTCGCCGTGATAAAGGCGCGAAATACAAGCCGGAAATTCCTCACCATTTTCTCCGATGAGGCCGACGGGGCGCTTGACCCTGCCGCGCGGGAAGCTTATTTCCGCATGCTGGAAAAGGCGCACGAGGAAGCGGGCCGGTATCAGACCATCATCATCACCCACAGCCGGGAGATACAGGCGATGGTCTCGCAGATCATAAGCGTCGCCGACCTCGCGGCCCGCGCCCCGGAGGCGGCCGCGACATGAATCGCGGCGTTAACCACTCGGCCGAGCGGGTCCTGGCGCTTCTCCGCGAGCACAACGAGGGGCGAACGGTGCCGGAGATTACGAAGGCGCTGGGAATGCCCGAATCGAGCGTGCGGACGGTGCTTACAACACTGTCGCGGAGTCACCCCGTGTCGAACGAGGGGACGAATTACTTCTTGGTCGACCGGTGGGCATTGTGAAACCTTGCTCGCATGAGCTTGGTATATAGCCGATATCCTCGGCAAAACGGACCCGCACGAGGCGGGAGGCAGGCCGTGCCGATTTCGGCCTAATGGCTCACCACCGAAAACGTGA
>CAYUME010000420.1:0-5054 GCA_964445475.1 uncultured Planctomycetia bacterium | reverse complement strand
CTTCAAAACGCTGTCGGCGAAAACGCGTATCTCCTCGGGGTTCTCCCCGGCCCCGCCGTGGCCGTGCGGCATCCGGACGCGCAGGCAGATCGTCCGCGGCCCCGTCGGCAGGCGGTACGACTTCTGCAGCGAGTCCATCGGGTAGGCGAAGTCGTTCGTCCCCGTGACCCACAGCATCGGCATCGCCGCGCGCGACAGGCAGACGGACGGGTCCCAGAGCCCCAGCCATGTCGCCGCCTTTTCCTTCCCCATCTTCCCGAACTGGCCGAGCCAGGTGGAGTTCTCACCGAGGAAGCCGCAGCCGTAGACGGGGACGGCGAGTTGGAACCGCGGATCGACGCCCGCCGTGATGCAGGTGAGGTACCCGCCCCACGAGATGCCCGTGATCCCGACACGGTCGGGGTCGACCTCGGGGAGCGCGCGGATCAGGGAGTGGGCCAAAATCACGTCGGCGATGGCGTGGTACGTCCACTGGTCGGCGACCGGCTCGTCGACCGCGTCGAACCCGCCCCACCCGGGGGGGCCTCCGTCGTCGTGGCGCTGCCAGGCGCCGTACTTCCCCTTCGGCACGCAGCCGCAGGTGTCCATGGCGATGGCGGCGTAGCCGCGGGAGGTCCAGAGGCGGACCCAGGCGTCGAAGGCGGTCCCTCCGCCGCCGTGGACGAGGACCATGGCGGGGACCTTTTCGCCGGCCTTCGCCTCCGGGACGCCGATCCACGCGAAGGCCTTCGTCGGCTTCCCCTTCCACGGGAGCACGTCGTAGAAGAGGGCGCGACACCCGGCGGCCTCGAAGCCGGGAGCGGGGGCCGACTTCGGCGCCGGGAAGAGGGCCTTCGTGTCCCAGGGGACCTGCGCCGGGGCGGCCGCGAGGCCGCCGCCGGTCCCGAGACAAAGCAACCCAGCCACCCACAGGACGCTCCCCCTGCCGATGCGCTTCATATATAATCGCCTCCAGTTGATCGTCGGATTCTACCGCCGGACGGATCGGATGCCCAGCAAACGCTCACGTCGCCTCGCCGGCCCGCTGTTCGCCGCCCTGACGGCCGCGGTCTGCGCCGACACCGCCCCTGCGGCGGACGCCCCGGCCTGGGAGCTTCGCGCCGACGCAGCCCTCGTCGAGCCCAAGACCCACACCCGGGACGGCACCCCGTACCTCCCGGGCGAGGACGTCTACTCCGGGCCCGACCTCGACACGGACACGTCCGTCCCCGCCCCGGTCCTCCATCTCGGCCTCCGCCTCGGCGGCCACCGCCTCGCCCTCTCCGGCTGGTGGCTCGACGCCGACGGGCGCGGGACGTTCCCGGAGTCGAAGGCCGTCGGCGGCTCCGTCGTCCCCGCCGGCGCGACGGTCGACTCGACGCTCTCGTGGACGAGCGTGCGGCTGCAGTACGCGTACAACCTGCCGCTCTGGGCGCGATGGGAGGACGGCGTGGAAGACGGCCATCTCGCGGGGGGATATCGCGAGTTCATCTCCCTCCTGTTCGGCGTTGCGCTCGACCGGACGACGTTCCGGTCGGAGCTGGAGGCGGCCGGCATCCACGAGACGATGTCGCTCGTCGGCCTCTACCCGACGCCGCTCGCCGGCTTCGAGGTCCGACCGTTCGGGACCGACGTGCTGTCGATCGCCGGCCTCGCCGGCGGCTTCAACTTCCTTCAGATCCCGAACGGGGACACGACGGTGCTCGACCCGCTGGAGTACCGGATCGCGGTGCGGGGGGCGTGGGACCGGTTCTTCGCAGAGGCCGGGTATTACCTGTACCACGTCCACTTCGAGCACGACCGGGACAAGCCGGAAGAGGACGTGGTGCACATGCGGCTGCGGTCGGTCTACCTCGGGGCGGGAGTGCGATTCTGACAATCCGCGTCCCGGCTTCGTTCCCGAATGCATCCATGCCGCGTCCGCGCGCCGAGCCGACAGGCCGAAGCCGGCGGGCTGCGTCTAGCGCAGAAGTCCCTGCCGCCACGCCTTGAGCTTGCGCTCGAGGCTCATGCCGGCATATGCCGGGCTGGTCGAGGGGAGGACCACCATCTCACAGTCGCGCATGTCCAGAGTGCGCTTGAGCTTGGCCGCCGTGCAGCCATTGAAGCAGACTCGCTCCAGGTTCGGTGCGAGGTGATGCAATTCCTCGAAGCGATTCGGCTTGCCCGCGCGGATGGCTGCGTCGAGACTGCCCGTCCGTTCGCAGGAAGCATAGACGTCCCAGATCGCCAGGCCGGCGGCCTTCACGGCCGTCTGCTGGGTCGCGTACTCGGCCCCGACCAGCGGCAGGTCGAGAATGGCGGAAAGAATCCGCCAGAACTGGTTCTGGGGGTGGGCGTAGTAGCGGCGGGCATCGAGCGACGCCACAGACGGGAACGAGCCCAGGATCAGCACCCGGGCCCGCTCGTCGACGATCGGCGGCAAGCCTTTCAGGCGCATGGAATCGCCTTTGCCGCAGCAAGCACGGAAAAGGGCCTTGCCGCTCCGCACGGCGCACGCTGCGGCGGCCGCCTCACGGCAGCCCGAGCCAGTGCCGGCCGGCCCAGTCCTTGAGCACGGCGAGGCCGACGCCGAGGACGACGGCGGCCATGCCGCGGCGCTCGCCCCAGAGCATGCGGCCGAGGCCCTCGCGCTCCTTCGCCTCGACCCCTTCCACCGGCGCGGGGCGCGGCCCGAAAAGCCGCGGGATCCAGCGCGGGACCCGTCGGAGATACTCGGCGTACGACTCCCCGAAACGCTCCAGCAGGAAGGACTCCTCGCACTTCACGACCAGCGTGTAGTGCGTGAAGAGCAGCACGAAGAGGACGGGGACGTACCAGATCAGCCCGCCGACGGCGCAGAGGCCGAGGCAGGCGAAGCTGTTGGCGACGTAGAGGGGGTTCCGGATCAGGCCGTACGGCCCCGTCATGACCAGCGCCTTGGCCTTCTCGCGGTGGGTGCGGGCGCTGCGCCACCCGAGGTGGGAGATCGCCCAGAGGCGGATCCCGAGCGCGGCGAGGATGAAGCCCGCCCCGAGCCCCCACTTCAGCGCCTCGTCCCGGGATACGTTCCAGTAGCAGGCGATCCAGAAGAGGTTGAAGAAGATGAGCGGCCAGCCGCGCCGCTTGAAGTACCAGTGGCGGATGTCCTTCGGCTTCGTCGGCGGGACGGCCTCTGCGGGGGCGGCGGCGCCGTCCGGGATCGGCGGCTGCGGGGTCGCGGTCGCATCGGTCATTCCGGTCCCTCGCTTTCGGTGAAGTGGTCGGGCGCGCCTTTGTAGCCGCGGGCGCGGACCAGGTAGAACGTCCGTTGGAGCGCCCCGCCCGCCCCCGTGAGGACGACGGGGCCATCCTCCCACGACGCGAACCAGTCGGTCAAGAGCGCCTTGTCGGGGACCCGCCGCGGGCCGTGGGTCCCCTCCTCCAGCACGACCACCGCGTTGCGCCCCTTCAAATCGCCCGGCTTCGCCCAGTACCGGTACTGCAGCCCGTCCAGCCCCAGCAGGTTATCCCCGTGGCAGAGGTCCATCCGTCCCGGGTGGAAGGCCAGCGCGCTCTGGAGGGTGAACCGGCGGCCGAGGCCGAGGACGAAGGCCTCGCCCGCGGCATTGTCCAGCGGCGCGCGCTCGGCCTCGACGGCGCGCGCCAGCTCCGCCCAGCCGTGCAGCTCGAGGATCGGGCGGACGCCGGGGAAGGGCCGCGCCACGTGGATCCCGCCGAGCGCGAGCCCCAGGACCGAGACCGCGACGCCCCCCAGCAGGAGCGTCCGCCGCAGGCCCGGGCGCGGCGGGTTGCCGAGCCGCGCGGGCACGGCCCCCGCCTCCACCCACGCGCCGGCCAGCACCGCCAGCCCCGCGTAGGCCGGCATCGTCCAGATGAAGTGGCTCGTCCCCTTCAGCGACGCGTACCCGAAGGCGGCGATCGTCGGGAGCGAGACGCAGAGCAGGAAGAGACACCGGTCGCCGCCCCGGACCGCCGCGCGCACGCCCCAGACCGCCCCCGCGACCACCACGGGGGCGAGCAGGGGGGACATCGAGAGCAGCTGGTGGCCGGGAAACTTGAGCGCGTACCGGGCGCTGAAGGCCTCGAATCCCGAGACACGGCGGGCGAACTGGAACCGGAACGAGGCCCAGTCGTGCCCCGCGTCCCACCCGACCACGGGACTGAAGAGGAGCGCGGCCACGAGACACGCCAGCCACGGCCACGGCGTGAGCAGGTGGCGGCGGTGCTCCCGCGAGAGGAGCAGGAAAAGGAAGACAGACGGCGCCAGCAGCACTGCCGTGTACTTTCCCGTGAGGGCGAATCCGAGCCCCGCACCGGCCAGCAGCCACCCCGCGGCCGGCCGGCCGCCCCGGAAGGCCGTCACGAGGCCGAGCAGGGCGGCGATCCACCCGAAGACCATCGGATTGTCCGGCAGGAGGGTGACCGACGCCAGGAACGGCCCCGGCATCACCTCCCAGGCCAGCACGGCGTAGAGGGCCGCGCGATCGGAGAAGAGGCGCCGGGCGACCGTGGCCAACATCCCGGCCGCCCCGGCCCCGAGCAGGATTGGACCCAGGCGCACCGCCCAGGCCGTCTTCCCCAGCAGGGCCGTCGTCAGCGCGCTCATCCACGCCATCATCGGCGGGTGGTCGAGGTAGCCCCAGTCGAGGTGCTGCCCGAAGTTCCAATGGTAGGCCTCTTCCGTGGAGAGGGGGACGACCGCGGCCGCGGCCAGGCGGACGAGGAGGCCTGCGGCGATCACGGCGAGCGTGAGCCGGCGCGCGCGCGGGTCCGGCGCCGGGAGGTCCGGCACGGCGCCGTCCGCGACAGGGGCGGGAAAGGCAGGATCCATGAAACCGGGGGATGATACAGGAGGCGGGGGAGGGCTGCAATGCCCTGTCGGGGGACCGCGCCGCCCGAAACCCGGGACCCCGCATGCGGGACCCGGGAATTCCCCTTGTCTTTTCGGGCGCGCCCGCTATGTTGTCGCAAGCCGGGCCTCCTGCCGGGGTCCGGCCCCGCCTCCTCCCTGTCGCAGGATACCGGCATGGCCCAGGCACCCGGCCGCCCGAAGGAAGCGTGGGGCTCGCGGCTCGGCGTGATCATGGCCGTGA
>CAYUME010000419.1:0-5073 GCA_964445475.1 uncultured Planctomycetia bacterium | reverse complement strand
GGACGGCACGCGGGCTTCCCGTCGCCGCGTCCCAAAGCAGGACACTCCCCCCCTGCTCCGCGGACGCCAGCATGCGGCCGTCCGGGGAATAGGCGATGGCGGAGACCATGCGAGCGTGCCGGAAGCGGGTTGAGCCGAGCCGGCCGACCGCGCCGGGCGGCAGCAGGTTCTTTGCCGGGTCGGGAGCGGAGTCCGGCGGACGGGGACCGGAGGGGGACGGAGCCGGCGCGGCCGCGCTCAGCCCGGCCAGAAGAAGTCCCGCCAGCACAGTCGTGGCGATTGACCCCGCAGACGTCATGGTCCCTCCGCGCATACGCGTCCTCAATCCATGCATGCGGTATAAAACCAATTCCTTGTTTACCTGACGCAATCCAGCGACCGACGCGCAAGCATGGCGGCGTAATCGATGGATGTCCCACCTGCATAGCTCTTCAACGCCAGTCGCACGGCTTCGCTGTCCGGCATCTCCATCAAGGTCAGCACGGCACGGACCCGCCCCAGGTCGCCGAATCGGACCGGGCGCCAGTGGGCCTTCACGTCAAGGATACCTCTTAGCGCCTGTCTCACCTCGGCCGTGTGGAGATCCCCCTCGTCCAGCCGCTGCCGTATCCATGGGGCTATCTCAGCTCCCAGGCCCGCCAGCTTGTTCCGGGCCGCCTCGCGGTGCTCGGGGGAATCGTCGTCAAGCTCTTTCAGCAACGGATTGAGATCCGCAGCGTCCGACGAGGCCGTTTCGGGCGGGAACGCCCGGACCAGGGAATCGACGGCGCGGTCGCTCTGCCGGATCACTTCTTCCCGGGCCGCCGTCCACGCGAGGAAGTCCTGCTCGCGGAAGGCGGCCAGTGCGGAGGCGAGCCGCTCCGCGTCGGGCCGTCCATCCGCCCCGCCGGGCACGACCGGTGCGCGCGGGAGCCACACGAACAGGGTCGTGTCAGTCGATCCGGAGATGAGATACCGGCCGCCGCGGCTGAAGGCGACGGCCCGGACGAAGCCGCGATGACCCGAAAAACGCCGGACGGGCTTGCCCGCCTCCATGTCCCAGAGCGTCAGGTCTCCTCCGACACCGCCCGACAGGAGGTAGCGCCCGTCCGGGCTGATCGCGATCTTCACAAGGGCCGCATTCGGCTCGAGGAATGCGCGAACCCACGTTGCCGTCTCCAGGTCCCAGAGCGCGATCCGCTTGTCGGAGATTCCGCCCGCGGTCGCCACGTGGCGCCCGTCCGGGCTGGCAGCAATGTCGTTGAGGAAGTCCCTGTGCACGGGAAAGCTCCGGACCCGCTCGCCGCTGCCCAAGTCACGGCACGAAAGGCCCTTGTCGACTCCACCCGTCAGGGCGTACCGCCCGTCGATGGTGAAGGCGACGGCGTTCACGGACTTCTCGCTTTCCGCCCAGGTGTAAATCCGCTCACCGGTTTCCAGGTTCCACTCCGACGCAGAGCCGCCCACGCTTCCCGAGAGCCCCCGGGTCCCGTCCGGGCTGATGGCTACGGTGTTGACCTCTCCCTCCTGTCCCTTGATATGTCGATCCGGCTTGAATGCCTGGAGGTCCCAGAAGGTGAGGGTGCCTTCGCGATTGCCCGTCAGGGCGCGACGCCCGTCCGGGGAGATCGCGAGCGCGCGAATCGCGCCCGGGTCCGCGCACTCGCGGATTTGATGTCCCGAGGCGAGATCCCAGAGCCTCAACGTGCCATCGCCGCCTCCTGACAGCACGGTTTTTCCGTCCGGGAGGACACCGAGCGCGAAGACGCCGCCCGTGTGGCTCCCCCGGGTAGCCAGCCGTTCGCCCGACTCCAGGTCCAGCAGGGTCAAGACGCCCCCCGCGCCGCTAGAGATAAGACGCCGGCCATCGCGGCTGAACGCGATGGAAAGAGGAGCGAAGGGCAATCCCTCGAACGCGCGGATTCGTTCCCCTGTTCCCAGGTCCCAGACCGACAGGACCTCGCGGCTTCCGGAGGCCGCGAGTCTCCCGTCCGGGGTGATCGCCACGGCGCTCACCGGGTTCTGATGCTCCCCGAACGACCGGATTCGATCCCCGGTTTCCAGGTCCCAGAGGGACATCTGTTTGTCCGCGCCGCCCGAGATCGCGCGCCGTCCATCCGGGACGAGGGCGAGCGAATGCAGGCTGCCCCCCGGCACTGATATCTTGCGGATGGACGTCCCCGTTTCAAGATCCCAGAGCGACAGGGCTGTGCCGCCCAGGTCGACCGAGAGGCCCTTCCGGCCGTCCGCACTGATGGCAACGACCTTGAGACTCCCACGGTGCCCCTTGAATGTGCGGATACGGTTTCCCGTCTTCATCTCCCAGGTTGCCAGGGCGCCTTTGAAATCCCCCGAAAGCGCGGTCAATCCGTCCTGGCTGATGGCCACGGGGCCTATGCCGGCCTCGTGCCCCTTGAAGGTCCGGACCTTTCATCCCGACTCGAGGTCCCAGAGGTCCATCTGCTTTAACATGTTCCCGGTCAGCGCCTGGCGGCCGTCGGGGGTGATGGCCAGGCCCGCGATGCCGGAGTTCTTGCCCATGAGGCGGATCTGGTCCCCGGTTTCGGAGTCCCAGAGCACCAGGGCGTTCATGCTGGCGGAAAGTACACGCCGATCGTCCAGGGCCCAAGCCACGTGCTCGACCCCCTCCCCGTGCCGCCACCGGAAAGTTCCCATGCGCGCCACGGCATCGGGGGGAAGGGGATCGTTGGCGAGATTGGTCACGGGTCTCGTTGACGGGCGTGGCGGAGGGGCTGCCTCTTCGCAGTCGGCGGGCGGGGTCGGGCACGCGAGCAGTACGAGGCCGAACAGTCGGGCCGCACCGCAGGGGGATGCTTTGAATCGATCCATGTGCGGCATCATTCCGGGCGTGGGGGGGCGGCCGTGGACCGTTTCAGTCGCGCGAGGGCGGCTGACGCTTCGAGGCGCTCGCGGTCGGAAGCGGATTCCGATGCCGCCTTTTCAAGAACCGCCTTCGCCGCGTCCGTCCCGATCCACTCCAGTGCCACGCAGGTCAGCTCCCGGCGCATCGCGTCGCCGGCGGGGGCCGCGGCACGGTTGGCGCCCGATTCCAGGATGGACTGTATCCGTCCACGCGCCTCGGCCGATGCCCCCTCCGCGAGGGCTCGGCGCAGTGCGGGAGCCGCCAACGATCCCGATTTCTTCAACTCTGTGAACGCCCGCTCGCGGACGGCAAAGTCGTCGTGATCGAGCTCGACGATCCATCGCTTGATCTTTTCCTCTGTTTCCGGGTCCGACGACGCCGACGCCAGCCGTTCCTTCAAAAACGCCACGGCGGGCGGCCCCGCCGCGGCGAGATCGCGCAAGGCGTCGTGCGCCTTGACGACGTCCGCCCCGCTCAGGGTCGCCCACAACCCCTGAAGATCGGCCGGAGGGCGGGACGGTAACGGCGGCAGCTTGGCCCGGTGCTCGGCCGCGTCGTACACCAGGACCGTCCCACGCTCCGACGACGCATACAGCTTCCTGCCGTTCGGCGAGAAGGCGACCGACAGGATTCTGTTCTCCCGGCTGTTGGCGAACCGATGGACCCGCTTGCCCGTGGTCGGATCCCACAATTCGAGCGTGGACCCGAATCGACCTGCCGCGAGGAGGGCTCCGTCCGGCGAAAACGCCACGCCGTCGACATCTCCCTTCAGGTCCCCGTTGAATTCCCGCAGCACCCGTCCCTCGGCCACGTCCACGATCCGGATCCACCCGCCTTGGTCGCCGACGGCAGCCGTCCTGCCGTCCGGGGATACCGCCAGGCCCTGGCAGCGGTCCTTGGATACAGGGATCGTCCGCACTTCCGCGCCATGGGCGGGATCCCAGACGCGGACCGTCCCGTCCCAGCTGGACGTGACGAGCGCCTTGCCGTCCGGCGAATACGCGACGTTCGAGACCGCCTTCCGGTGCCCCTCCAGCCGGGAGCGCAGTGTGCCGGCCATCGCGTCCCACAGGTACAACGCGCCGTCCTCTCCCCCAGAGGCCAGCGTCCGGCCGTCGGGGGAGAAGGCCATTTTGAACTGCAGGCCCCGATATCCCTTGAATGTGGCGACCACCCTGCCGTCAGTCACATCCCACACGCGCAACGGATTGCCGGCGGTGGCCAGGAGCCGCCCGTCCGGAGACAGGGCGATGCCGATGACCTGGCCCCCGGCCTCGATCTTCAGCAATTCCCGCCCCGTGACGACGCTCCAGAGCCGGCACGTGTCGTCCAGGCCTCCCGTGAAGAGGGTCCGCCCGTCCGGGGAAGGGGCGACGGCAAAGACGAACCGATGGCCTTCGACGGGCGCGATTCGCGCGAGGGCCTCGGAGGGAAGGGGCTTGCCGTAGAAGTCATTGCGTCCGGTCGTCGGCGGCTTTGGACGGGGCATTTGCTTCGGGGCGGAGAGGACGATGACGCCGTTCCGCGTGTTAATCGAGAGCCCCGAAACGTACCGCGTCGCAATCCAGTTCAGCGCCAGGTACTGGTTCGGGATCCGGCACTTGACATCGACGACCTTGTCCCGGATCTCCGGGGTCGCAAGAAGGTCGTCCGCCAGGACGACCGGAAGATCCGTGTCCTCATAGAGGTGCGCCAGGGCCTCCCGCATCGTGACGCCCTTGTACTCGACCGCCGGCGCCGGGCCGTTCATCTTGTCCTGGAGTCGCGCGTGTCGCTCCGCGATCACCTCTTTTCGGACCAGGCACAGCGCCCCCGGCTCGATGACCCAGCCGGCGCCGCACGCGCCGGCAATCCGGTCCAGGAGGTCCGGCACCGACGCCGCGCGTTCCTCCGGCTTGACCGGCCGAGCAGGATCGACGCCATCGCCCAGCTCGATCGGGACCCTCACCGCCTCTTGGACCAGATGAACAACCTCGCCCAGCGTCTTTTCACCCCCGGTCGGGGATGCCCGGGCGGCCTGGATTTCCTCGAAGATCCGGATGGGTGGAAGCAGGCGGCGCAGGAGGCGCTCGGAGCGAGTCCGAACCTCGGGGCGGAAATCCTTCAAGGCGTTGCGCAGGGCGGGGACGGCCGCGCGGTTCATCGCGGCCAGGGACTTCGTTGCCGCTTCGCGCTTGCCGGCATCCGCGCTCCCGAGGTCCGCGACGAGC
>CAYUME010000418.1:0-5091 GCA_964445475.1 uncultured Planctomycetia bacterium | reverse complement strand
TCGCGGAGATCCGGACGCTCCGCTAGGGACCATTGCACGGAGGCTGCGATGAGCGCGAGACGCGCCGTTGTCCTGCTGGCGTTCGCCGCGCTCGCCGCCGGCTGCGCGAGCCCTTCCGGCGCCTACATGGACGCCGACGACCGGCGGATGGGACCCGCCGAGGCGGCCTGGGGCCTCTCCTTCGACGACGCCTCCATCCTGGACGCCTTCGAGCGGCCGGAGCAGCTCGCCGTCCCCCTGAAACTGGCGACGGTCGGCATCGAGCGGAACCCGTACGGCGTCTACCTGGACCGGGAGGCGGACGAGCTCGACCAGCGGCTGGCGAAGGACCGCGTCACCTTCCGCGACGTCGTCCCCCTCGTCGACTTCCTCTTCTCCGACCGCGATCGGGGGACTCTCGACCTCGACCGGATCCGCCGCGTCGCGGCCCGGGCGCACGCCGATGCCCTCCTGATCTACGACCAGAAGGTCCGCGTGGAGTCCTCGTACAACCTCCTCAGCCTGCTGAACCTCACGATCGTGGGGGCCTACGTCGTCCCCGGCCTCTCCTACGAGCTCACGATGGAGACCCGGGCCGCCTTGGTGGACGTCCGCAACGGGGTGATCTACGCGGTGGTCCGCGACAGCCGGTCCGCCGAGGAGATGGCCCCGACCGGCACGGCCGACGACCACGCGAAGGAGGTCAAGCGGCGGCTGCGGCTGGAGTCCTTCGACGCCCTCGCGACATCGCTCCGCGACAAGATCGACCGGAACCTCGCCCAGCGGGAAGCCCCCCGGTCGCCCGCAGCCCGCGGCCTGCGCTACCAGACGGTCCCCCCGGCTGAAAGCCGATAGGGTAAGGGCCGCTCCCACCCGGAGGGCGTAGCGCCGACGTGTCCGTCGTAGCGGTCCCGCCTTACCCGGGCGAAGGCGGATTTGTCCGCCGAAGCCATACCGCTATTCTCGGGCGAAGGCGGACCGCCGGCCCTCCCCTCGTCCGTTGGCTCCCACGTCACCTACGGCGCCCGCCTCGGCCGCGAGCTCTGGCGGAAGGTCATGAAGGTGGAATGAGGGGCGGGCTTCCACGCCCGCCCGGAAAGTGTCTGCGCAGGAGAGGCGGAACGGGTCACGCCACCGTCAGAAGCACTGGGTCAAAGACGCGGACATGCGGCAACGCCCGCACCAGAACACGTAGAGGACGCCGCTGTCCCCGATTTCGAGCCCGATCCGGTTGTCGCTGGCGACCTGTCCCCAGAACGCCGGTCTCTGTCCGCATCCCCGACAGGACGGCCACGAATTACCCTGGATCCACAGCGGCCATCCTCCCCGCTTGTGATGAACATGGTCCTTGATGGAAAGTGACGGGGGGGCCGGAAAGGCGTCGATATTATTGCGCACCGAAGGAACGGGCTCGTCATCACTGCACAACCGCTTCGTGGGCAGGAGGACCGGCCGGGGGGCCGAGGGTTTTGTGTGATCGGTATAAAATGCGCCGTTCGAGCACGAGCAATCGTTGACGTAACCGCAGACGTCGCACCACAGGACCGCCATGGGCGGCACGTAAAGGAGGCACCGCATGGTCGTGCCACACCTCGGGCAATCCGGCAGCGTGAGGTCGGTCGCATTGAAGCGTCCGACCCGCCGTTCCTGCTTCCCGGACGAAGGTGCGAGGTACGTTGTGGGAGCCGGCTTGAGGCGGAGGATCTCGCGTTCGCGCGCCACGTCGATACGCTCCGAGAGCGGGCCGCATCCCTTTGCCGAAACGAGGGAGGATCCCTCCCAGAGCCGGGCGGTCTGGGTGACGAGCAGGCGGCGATGGGCCTGGACGCCCACCAGGCTGTCGTGTTGATAGCGGTACTCGCGCGTTTCGAGGACCTTGCCTTCGTATCGCACCGTTGCGCGCCGGATCCGTCCGCCGGACCAGTCCAGGATCGTGACGATCGGCCTTGGGCCCAAACCGCGGTCATACCGCTCGATGCGTTCCGGCGCGACGTGCCGCTCGATCGTCCACGCGAGTCCGTTCTCGTAGGTGACCCGCTCCGTGAGCCGGCGGCCCGCGTACCTGTACCAGGAAAACAACTGCAGGTAACGGCTCGATGCCCAGCGGAGTCGCCCGTGCCGGTCGCGACCGAATTCACAGCTGTACTTGAAGTGCCGGGCTTCCCGGTCGTCCAGCAGCATGAGACTGAGTTTGAGTCCGGCAATCATGTCAGTAAAAACATAGTCGAACACGCCCCGGATGAGGCATGCAGACCGATGGGGCGTTTCGCGAATAAGCTGGGAGTAGGCCTGCTGTTGTGGCGTGAGTGAAGCCTCCCCGCCTAAAGGCGGGGCTTCCAACGGCAACAATGAGCGAAACCCGCCGAAGCCTGACCTGAATCGTAAACGAGGTCCGGCCCGGCCCTTCCCCCCCGCCCAAGGGCGGGGCTTCCGGGCGAAGGCGGGTGAAGAGGCTGGTGTGTAACGGGGGGATTCCCATACTCCACCAGGGCACGCTGCGTGTGTTATTGATTCTTCGTGTCTCTGTTGCGGCCAATTCACCGCCCAGTGCCGTCGCCGACCGGTAGCGCTGACATCCTGTCGGCCCCCTAGGCGCCGGCGCGTCGTCGTGTCCAGGCAACCACGTTGGGCCGCCCCTTGCCGACTCCCGCCCTGCCGCCTATACTTCTTCCAGTATCGCCCGCCCGCGCGGCGGCACCGCGTCTCCGATCGAGGATCCAGGCATGAGCTGCCATCCCAGCCCGTCCCGAATCGCGCGTCGCACGGCCGCCGTGACCCTGTCCTTGGCCTGCGTCGCCCTGGCCCTCGGCTGCTCCTCGGCGCAGGACGCCAGGGCGCCCGGCGGCTCCCAGGACCGTGCCTTCAAGGTGTACATCTTCGCCGACATGGAGGGGTGCAGCGGCATCACCGGCAGCGAGCAGATCGGCGGCGCGAAGGCCGACGAGGGACGGCGGCTCATGGCGGAGGACATGAACGCCTGCATCGCGGCCTGTTTCGCGGCCGGCGCCACCGAGGTGGTGGCCCGCGACGGACACGCCGGGGGGACGAACGTGGATCCGAAGGGGATCGACCCGCGCGCGAAGCTGGTCCAGGGCGCCACGCCGGGCGTCCGGTTCAAGGACATCGACGGATCCGCGGCCCTGATCCTCCTGGGCTATCACGCCATGGCGCTGACGCCGGGCGGCGTGCTGGCGCACTCCTACTCCTCCAATTCCATCCAGGGGATGTGGCTGAACGGCCGGGAGGCCGGGGAGATCGGGGTGGATGCCGCGATCGCCGCCGAGCACAAGGTCCCCGTGGTGATGGTCTCCGGCGACGACAAGGTCGCCGCCGAGGCCCGGGCCTGGATCCCCGGGGTGGTCGCGTGCGAGGTCAAGCGGGGGGCGGGGCCGCAGAGCGCCGACGTGCTCCCGCTGGAGGCGGCCCGCGACCTCATCCGAAGGAAGACGACGGAGGCGCTCGCGCGGCGCCAGGAGATCAAGCCGATCGAGGTCGCGTACCCGGTCACCCTGCGCTGGGACTACCTGCCCAAGGGCTCGCTGCGGACGCACCATCCCGAGTTCAAGCCGGTGGCCGATCCCCGGCGCGTCGAAAAAACCGGCGACTCGGTCGAAAAGCTGCTCATCGGCCGGTAGGGCGCGGGGCCCCGGCGAAGGCCCGCTCCACGCCCTGCGCCGCACGCTCTACGCTATACGCTCAACACTCAACACTTCACATGCAGTCCCTCAGCCCATTCTCGCACATATGGGCTCCCCGCCCCTTGACGCCTCCTATCCCACGACGTATACCGACCGCATGAGGGGGTTTATCGCCGTTACCGACGGCGACTGGTTCCGCTTCCTGCGGAGCCGCCCCGATCTGGATGAAGTCAACTTCTGGCAGCCAAGTGCCGGGGATGACTTCAAGGCGATCCAGCCCGGCGAACCCCTCCTCTTCAAGTTGCACGCCCCGGACAATGTCATCGCCGGCGGCGGGTTCTACACCCACTTTTCTCGCCTGCCTGTCAGTCTCGCCTGGGAAGCCTTCGAAGAGCGGAATGGAGTGATGTCCCTAGAGGAAATGCGCAAGCGCATCGCAAAATACCGACGCAACGAGCCGGGTCCTCAAGAGGACAGCACCGTCGGCTGCATTATTCTTCGGAACCCATTCTTCTTCGATGACCGCGACTGGATTCCTGTCCCCGACTGGAAGGCGCCGATTGTCCGGGGCAAAGGATACGATTTGGAGGAAGGAACGGGCGCGCAGATATGGGAGCGCGTCCGCGCTATCCTGACTTCGAAAAAGTTGGATGAGGACATGGCAACTGGTGCCGTCGGCTCTTCCGGGCAGCAGCCGCGCTTCGGCACGCCGTTTTTGACCTCTGCGCGCTTGGGCCAAGGCACCTTCCGCGTCGTCATACTCGACGCATACGACCGCCGATGTGCAGTGACAGGCGAACGCACCCTCCCGGTCCTCCAGGCGGCGCACATCCGTCCTTACAAGCGGGGAGGAGCTCACCGGATTGACAACGGGCTTCTGTTGAGAGAGGACCTCCACACCCTGCTGGATCGCGGGTATGTGACGGTGACACCCGAGTACCGCTTCCGCGTCAGCCGGAAGATCCGGGAAGACTTCTCGAACGGCCGCGATTACTACGCTCTCGACGGCAAGGAAATCGTCTTGCCCTCTGTTCCCGATTTTCACCCGCGGCAGGACGTTCTTGCGTGGCATGAGAAAGAAGTGTTTCGGTCTTGAGATCCTGCGATCGCCATGGACCGCTCCTACTACTCCAGTCCGATCAAAGCCTTCTGTGCCACGCCCCCGGACCAGGTCCTGGGCGAGATGGTCCGGCGTCACGGCTTCGACCTGAACGAGAGTCAGCGAGACGCATGGCTGGAACAGACGGACATACTCCGGAATGCCTTGTCGTCCTTGCATGGCTCCATCTACCTGGAATTCTCGATTCCGCGGATGGGCCGCCGCATCGACGCCGTCCTCCTGGTCGGTCCGGTCATCTTCGTCGTCGAGTTCAAGGTCGGGGAGAAACGGTTCCTGACGGCCGACCTGGACCAGGTCGTCGACTACGCCCTCGACCTCCGGAACTTCCACGAAGGCAGCCACGATGCAATCATT
>CAYUME010000417.1:0-5117 GCA_964445475.1 uncultured Planctomycetia bacterium | reverse complement strand
GATCCCCGCGTGGTCCGTCACCCCGTGGCCCGGCGAGAAGTTCGCCAGCACCCGGTCCGTCCCCGGGATCGGCTTCGCGTCGAGCATCACGATCCGCGGGTGCATGTTCCCGTAGAAGACCGCCTGGCCGGAGCCGTCGGGATTCATCACCCAGAGACCGTGGTAGTCGACCTGGCTGCGGTCGACGTACTCCCAGCGCATGTAGAGGATGCGGCCGTCGGGAAGGACCCACGGCGTGTTGTCGTGCTCCGTGTTGGGGGAGACGAGACGGACGTCCGACCCGTCCCGGCCGCACCGGTACATCGTCCCGACCTGCGTCATCCAGCAGTTGACCCAGCGGCGGCAGCGGGTGGAGACGAAGAGGATGTCGCCGTCGGGCAGGTACGTCGGCTCGTAGTCGTCGTAGGGGCCGCCGGTCACCTGCCGGAGGCCGCTGCCGTCGGAGTGGATCTCGTGGAGGTGGTAGACGTGCGCGCCCGCCTTGCGGTACGCGAACAGGATCGTCTTCCCGTCGTAGTGGACCTGGGGGTCGCGGACCGATCCGCCCTTCGCGTCGAGGATTGTGCGGACGGCGCCGGTGCGGAGGTCGAGGACGCGCAGCGAGCCGTCGTCCGGCCGGCCGTTCCCCGCGTACGCCTTCTTGTTCTCGTCGTCGCAGTAGTAGCCGATGTTGGCGTACCAGTGGCCGTCGTCGTAACGGAGGCGCGTGACGAAGAGGATCGCGCGGACGTCCCGCATCGGGCCGGCGAGGGCGCGGTCGAGCAGGACGCGCGCGGGCGGCACCGGGGCGGAGACCCTGGGAGGGGGCTTCGGCGCGGGCGCGGAAGGCTTGTCGGCCGCCGGGCAGCGCCCGCCCGCCAGGCCGAGTCCGAGCATCAGCAGCGCCTGCGGCCTGACTCGCATGGACGGCCCTCGACCGGTTTTCCTTATTATATATATTGCACGCGCCCCGCCAAGGCGTCGATCATTTCGGAAACGCCCGCGCTTCCGCCCTCCGCGCTTCTTTCCTGGATTCCCCGACACCCCTGATGCATAATTCTCATTATGGGTTGCACCGGGAAACCGAGGTGACCGCATGCCGACCCGACCGGACAGCGCCGTCCTCGACGCCTTCCACGACGATTACCTGGTCGGACTTCTGGCCGCGCGGCGGGGCATCGTCTCGCAGGTGCAGCTGGAGGAGGCGGTGCAGATCCGCCTCCGCAGCCGGCCCCTGCCCCGGCTCCTGCCCGTCCTCCAGGCGCTCGCCGGCGTGTCCGAGTCGGCGATGTTCCCGGTCTACGACGCCTTCTACTCGCTCCTGCTCGGCTCCATCGCGGTGCGCCGGGGACTGGTCACGGACGAGCAGCTCATCGACGCGCTGGAGGCGCAATCGGGACAGGACCCGAAGCCCCTCCTGGGGACCGTGCTCGTGGGGCTCGGCCTCGTCGCGCCGGACGCCCTCGCCCGGCTGCTGCGGGAGCAGGAGTCGGCCTGGACGGAGGCGCTGGCCCCCGCTCCGGCGGCGGGGACCCGGGGGGAGCCGCCGAGTCTCCCCCGATCCCGCCTGCGCGCGCGGGCCGGCGTGCCCGCGGGGAGCCGGCGGCCCCGGATGCTCTGATGCGTCGTCCAGGCCCCGCATCCCTGCATCCTTTCGCCCCTCCCGAACCGCCGCACCGGACGTCCCCCGCGTCCCCCCCGGCCAGGCCCCCCGTGATTCCGTCGCAAAAGCGCCCGGGCCGGATATAATGGCGCCTCCCAACACACGGAAGCCCCGCATGACCAGGCGAACCGCCGGCCGATTCCTCCCCGTCGCCGTGCTCCTGGCGGCCGCCGCGATGCCGGGCGCCCTCCGGGCGGGCGAGGCCGTCCTCTACGACACCGGCGCGCCGCTCCCGCCGGACGCGCCGCCGGAGGCCTTCGCGAAGCGGGACGGCTGGACCAAGTCCCCCGGGGCCGCCCTTCGCGGCGACGCCTGGATCGAGAACGCGACGGTCGCCGCGTGGATCCGCCGGACCGACGGCCGCCTCGTCCTCTTCTACCGGCTCGGCGGGGCCCTCCGCCGGTGCGCGGAGGCGGCGGTCGCCGCCTCCGAGGACGACCCCGCCGCCGCCTTCTCCTCGCTGACCCCCGGCGACGGCGGCCCCGGCGCCTCCCTCTCCGCGCTGGGCGCGACCGCCTCGGGCAAGCCGGCTGCCCTCCGCTGCCGCCTCGCCGGCGACCGGCCCCTCGTCGAGTGCACCCCCGGCCCCGGCTCCGCCTGCCTGCGGATCGACCTCCGCGCGGCGCACGCGATCCTGCCCGACGTGTTCGGCGACGACGTCGTCTTCCGCGCGGCGGAGTCGGGGGCCCCCGTGCGGTGCCTGCCGGGGGAATGCGCCCTCGTGCTGCCGGTCGACGGGGGCGACGCGCTGCTGACGTGCGCCTGGGCGCCGGCGCCGAAGGACGTCCTCCTTCGCGCCCGGGACGGGTCGTTCGACCGCGTCGTCCTGCCCTGCGCCGAGTCGGAGCCGCTCGCGCTGGCCGTCCCCGCCGCGCCGGGGATCTGGCACGAGACGGACGCCGCGCGCTTCTCCATCTCCGAGTACAAGCGGATGGACTGGGCGCCGCCGTTCCCCGCGCGCTACCGCTGCGACCTCCGGCGGGAGGGGCCGTGGGGGCTGACCGACGCCTGGCGGCGGGAGACGACGACGAAGCGGGTCTGGTACAGCTTCCTCAACTACTGCTTCCCGCCGCTCTGCCTCACCGACGAGGGCGCGTTCCTGCGCATCCCGAAGTATCGCGCCTCCGGGCGCGACGCCCTGAACCAGGCCAAGGAGATCGCCTACGCCGGCCCCATCCTGGTCTACCCGTTCGACCGCGAGACCGACGCGCGGAAGGGCAGGACGCCGGACGACGCCTGGACGGCCCTCGACGTCCTGCGCGCCGGCGCCGGCGAGAGCTGGCTCCCGGCCTTGGACGTCGGCGAGGGCGTCCTCCAGGACGCCCCCTACCCGAAGGGCTTCGTGTACGTGGCCACCTGCGGCGCCACCGGCGAGGTCGAGAAGATCTTCGAGCGGGACCGGGAGAAGGAACAGGCGGACACCATCCGGAGGCAGTTCGACGGCATGCGCCAGTTCGTCCGCTACAACCGCGGGCGCCTCGAGGCGTACGTCGCCTTCGCCGGCGCCAGCCGCAAGGCCCTGGAGGAGATCCGGGCGGCGCATCCCTCCCTCCCGGAGCTCGACCGGGCGCTGGCGGAGCTGGGACCGCTGCTCGCCTACATCCCCGCGCAGTTCGAGGAGAACCGCGAGACGATCAAGACCCCGGAGCACTGCGAGGCGCTCGCCGCGCAGATCGTCGCCCTGATCGACAGCGCCGACACCGACAAGGCGAACCGGGTCAAGCAGATCGGCAAGGCGATCCGGACGATCGGCGGCTGCCAGGACGACCTGCTCGGCGCCTTCCGGCTGCACGCGAAGGCGCTCCGCCAGCGGGCGGCGCAGCTCCACGCCGACGCCGCCGACCCGGCCGTGCGCGAGGCGATGCGGCGCGTCCGCCGGCAGACGCAGGCCCTGCTGCGCGTCCGCTCCCCCTACGAGGGACACTGACCCCGCCATGAACCGCTGCGCGGCCTCCCTGGGTCTCGCGCTGGCCCTCGCCGCTCCGCCCGCCCCGGCGGAGCCGGCGCCGGAGATCGTGACCGCCCCCGGCGGCCTCGAGATGGTCCGGATCCCGGCCGGGCGGTTCCTCATGGGGGATCCCGCGGGGGCGCAGGACGAGCAGCCCCCGCGCGAGGTCGAGGTCTCCCCCTTCCTCATGGACCGCCGCGAGGTGACCCAGGAGGCGTTCGAGCGGACGATGGGCTACAACCCCTCCAAGCGCGAACGGAAGGGCGACGCGGTCGACCAGGTCCGATGGACGGAGGCCGTCGAGTTCTGCAACGAGCGCTCGAAGCGCGAGGGGCTCGCGCCCTGCTACACCGACCTCCGGACGGGCGCCTGCCGCTTCGAGGCCGACGGCTACCGCCTGCCCACCGAGGCGGAGTGGGAGTACGCCTGCCGCGCCGGCACGACGACGCGGTATTTCTGCGGCGACGACCCGGCCGCGCTCGACGCCTTCGCCTGGTTCGCCCCGAACGCCCCGAAGACCTCACGCCCCGTGGGGACGAAGAAGCCCAACCCCTGGGGCCTTTTCGACATGGCGGGCAGCCTGCTCGAGTGGTGCAACGACCGCTACGCGGCGGACGCCTACGCGACGGGCCCCGCGACGGATCCGGCGGGCCCCGCGACGGGCAAGGAGCGCGTCCTCCGCGGCGGCGCCTGGAGCATGCCCGCCGCGACGTGCCGCTCCGCGATCCGCTTCCACGACGAGCCCGCCAGCGCCGACTCCTGCTTCGGGTGGGACCGCTACGGGTTCCGTTGCGTGCGCCGCGCCGCCGCCGGGGCGAAGGGCCCGGCCGGCGCGGACGGGAAGGAGGGCTCCGACATGGCTCCCGCGCCGACGACCGCGACGGCCACCGGCTTCGTCTTCGACCCGATCTACCTCGAGCACCGGACCGGGCCGGGCTTCCCCGAGCGGCCGGATCGGGTGGCCGCCATCGTGAAACGGATGAAGGACCGGGGGCTGCTCTCGAAGCTCGTCGAGCTCAAGCCCGCGGCCGACCCCCTCGAATGGATCGCCGCAATCCACGCCCCCGCCTACATCGAGCGCGCGAAGAAGGCCTGCGCCGCCTGCGGCGACGGCGTCGACCACCTCGACACCGGCGACTGCCCGGTCTCGGCCCAGTCGTTCGACGCGGCCGTCGCCGCGGCGGGCGGGGCGCTGGCCGCCGTCGACGCGGTCGTGGCGGGGAAGGTGCGGAACGCCTTCTGCGCCGTCCGCCCGCCGGGCCACCACGCCCTCCAGGACCGCGCCATGGGCTTCTGCCTCTTCAACAACGTCGCCGTCGCGGCGCGGTACATCCAGAGGAAGCACAAGCTCGCGAAGGTCCTCATCGCCGACTGGGACGTCCACCACGGGAACGGCACCCAGGCGGCCTTCTACGAGGACCCGACCGTCTTCTTCTTCAGCACCCACCGGTACCCGTTCTACCCGGGATCGGGAAGCGCCGCGGAACGCGGCGCGGGGCAGGGCGAGGGGACGACGCTCAACGTCCC
>CAYUME010000416.1:0-5129 GCA_964445475.1 uncultured Planctomycetia bacterium | reverse complement strand
CTGCGCGTCGCGGAGGAGGCCCGGGTCGACCTCCATCCCGGCGAGGGCCTTCCGGACGGCGACCTCGAGGGGGAAGGGGGCGTCATCCAGCGCCCGGACCAGCTCGCGGCCCCGCTCGAGCGCGCCAACGGCGGTGCGGACGCGCCAGCCGGTGAGGGTGAGCGCGGCCTCGACACGGACGGCCGGGTCGCCGGAGGCGAACGCCCCGAGCGCGGCGCGGACCGCGTCGAAGTCGTCGAGGCGGACCCGCGCGACGGCGGCCAAGGCGCGCGTCCGGGGGGACGGCGTGGACGACTCGATCGCCTTCACGGTCACCAGGTCGTCGCCGGGCGGCAGCACCGGCCCGGAATAGAGCGTGAGCTTGTCCTCCGGCCAGGGGAGCTGCGGGACCAGCTCGTCCTCGAGGGCGGTGCCGTAGTCCTTCCGGAACAGGAACCGCTCGAGGAAGCGGAGCTCGTCGACGTGGCGGGCGACGGCGATGGCGTGGCGCTGGTAGATGCGGGAGAAGTTCTCGACCTGCTCGGGATCGAGCTCGCGGAGCATCTTGGGGACGGTGAAGCGGTCGGTGCCGGCGTCCTTGAGCATGCGCGCGGCGCCGTACTGCGGGGCGGGGACGACCTCGGCGCCGCAGCCTCGGCAGTACTTCGCGGCGGGGGTCCACGTCGCGCACCAGAAGCAGCGGACCTCGCTGCGGACGGCCTTGCCGCAGTGCGCGCAGAGCGCGCCCGCCGTCCACCCGGTGGGCTGGGGCTCGCCGCAGGCCTCGCAGAAGGCGCGCATGGCTGTTGGCTCGATGCGTCAGGGGATGTCGGCGGGACGTGTATGCAACAGACGGCGAGGCGGCCGTATGCCTCGCCGTCTGTTGCGGAGCGAGCCACGCCGGGTGTCGCGGAGCGACGCCCGGCATGGCGAGCGGGGCTAGCCCCGGCTCTTCCGGATCCGCCCCCAGAGGGCGTCCTTCTCGGCCGCGCTCATCGCCTTGAGCTTCTTGGGGATGTCGTCCTTGGGGAGCCCCTCGCGCTTGAGGTGGATCGCGAGGTCGAGCTCGGCGGTGGCGACGAACTCCGCACCGCACGAGCGGCAGAACGTGCCCGGGCCGCTCCGCGCGCACCAGTAGCAGGAGAGGATCGGCTCCGCCTGCTTGCCGCAGGAGACGCAGAGGTCGCCGCTCGTGTAGTCCTTCGGCTGCTTGGTCTTGCAATGGACGCAGTAGACGACGTCGGCCGAATCGACGACCACCGGTCCGCCTCCGGTTCCGCCTGCCGCGCCCGCCGCCCACGCCATGATGGAGGCGGCGCTCCCGGCGCCGAGGCCGGGGACGAGCTGGGCGAGGGTGGCGGCGTCGCCGACGGTCTTGAAGTCGTCCCGCGACCTCACCCCCGCCTTCTCGAGCTTCTTGAGCAAGGACTCGGTGAGGCCCTTCGACTTGAGGATGTTCTTCTCCAGCGGCGTGAAGGCCATGGCGTCCTCCGGGGGGTGCTGGCGGGCCACGGGATACGCGAACGATGGCTGGAACTCTATCGGGCAGGGGGCGGGCTGTCTAGAGAAAGCCGGACGGGCTTCACCCGCCTCCGCCCGGAAACCCCGCCAGGCAAGGCGGGAGAGCCGCATCCCGGCCTGGCGGGCGTCACGCGGGGAGGTCGGGCGGGCTCTCCTTCTCGCGGTCTGCCGTCACCTGGGCTTCGAGCGCCGTCACCCGGGACATGACGTCCTTGTAGTTGATGTCCAGCTCCATGATCCGCTTGTACTCGTCCAGGGCCTTCACGGCGGAGACGTGCTCGAGCGTCTTGGCCAGCTCGTAGCGCAGGACGAGGTCCCGGTCCTCGCCGGCGTCGCCGCTGTCGAGGGCCCGGCTGAACTGGGCGGCGGACATGTCGTAGATCCGCTTGTGGCGGAAGGCCAGGCCGAGGTAGAGGTGGGAGTCGATCTTGTGCTTGGGGTCCTTGACGGTCATCTGGAACTCGGCGATGGCCTTGTCGACGGAGGCGGACTGGTAGAGCCGCTTGCCGAGCTCGAAATGGGCGTCGATGTCCGTGGGGCGGTCCTTGACGCGGCGCACCCAGGCGTTGACCTCGTAGTGCAGCTTCTCCGCGCGCAGCTGCTGGATCCGCGCGCGGGAGGGCGCGTCCTGCCGGGCGGCCTTCTCGGCCGCCAGGAGGGCGACGGCCAGCTTCTTGATCTGGATGTTCTCGATCTTGTCGCGGAGGATCGAGTCGGACGGGTCGATGTCGAGGGCAGCCTGGAAGGCGGCGGGGGCGGCCTCCAGGTCCCCGGCCGCCTCGAGCAGCTCGCCCTTCATCTTAAGGAACTTGATCCGGTTACGCTCCGTGTCGGCGGAGGCGATCTGCCGGTCGAGCTCCCGGGCCGAGTCCGCGACCTCGGAGGCGCTCGCGTTCCGGCCCAGCTCCCGTTCCGACCGGGACGACTGGTCCTCGACCTTCACGGCGCCGTGGTCGCCCGCCCCCTCGTATCCCTTCTGCATCGAGGTGACCGCCTCGAGGTCGTTCAGCGCCTTGGCGAGCTTGAGGGTCCCCGGCGCGAGCTGGTAGGCCCGGTGCAGGCAGGATCGCGCCTCGGGTGCCTGGCCCTTCGCCAGATACGCCCGGCCCAGGAGCATGAGCAGCTTGACGTTGTCCGGGTGGCTCTCGCGCGCCATCTCCAGCTCTGCCGTCGCGGCGTCGGCGTGCCGGGTGGCCAGCAGGGCGTCCGCCAGGGCGATGCTGATGCGCGCGTTCCTCGGGTCCCGGGCGAGGTGGAGCTCGCAGATCCGGATCGCCGTCGCGGGGGACCGGTGCAGGAAGATCCGGAACGCGGTCCGGACCGTGAGCAGCCAGGTCCAGAAGCGGGAGGGATAGCCGATCTCCTCGTACTTCTTCATCTCGCAGATGCGCAGGGCCCGCCGCGCGTCGAGATGGTCCGGGGCCAGGGCGAGGAGCTCAAGGAAGATCTGGATGGCGTAGTCGTAATTGCGATGCTGGAAGGCCTCTTTGCCGCGCGCGTACAGGTTGAGGAGGGTGTCCTGACTCATGAGTCACGTGCCCTTTCCGGGGGGGGCCGCACGCGGCGCCGCATCGAGAGGGGTCGTCTCATTTGATGCATTTTAGGCCTTTCTGGTCTCATATACAATGCGCTTCGGGGTGCGCGTCCCCTGGCATCGTCCACGGCTCCGGGCTCCACGCCACGTCCATCCGTCCGCTTCCCCTTGTCCGCCACCGTCCGCCCCCGCTATACTGCGTACCCTGCAGCGCATCGCGGACCGTGAAGGACACGTTGGGGCGCCTGTTCGCCGAGCACCTCCATGTTGACCCAGACCCCGCCCACGCTCGCCGACCTGCTTCGCGCGATCGAGGCGCTCGAGGCCCTCCTGGCCGATCCGGCACTCGCCGCGCAGCTCCCGCGCGAGGAGCACGTGAGGCTCATGGCCGCGGCCGGCCGCCTCTCGCGCCCGGCCAAGCTCGAGCGCCTGCGCGTCTCCCGCACCCTGCGCAAGGAGCGTCGCCGCCGCGCGCTCCTGGCCGACCGCGCCGCCACGGCGTCCACCGGCATCCGCGAGGCCCGCCGCGCCGAGGTCTTCGCCGCCCCCCCGCGCGTGCTGCCGGCCCCCGGCGCGGCCGCGGGGGAGTTCCGCAGGCCCCGCGTCTGTTATGTCTGCAAGGCCTCCTACACCCGGCGCCACCACTTCTACGACGGCCTCTGTCCCGCGTGCGCCGACTTCAACTACGCCAAGCGCTTCCAGACGGCCGACCTCGCGGGCCGCTGCGCGCTCATCACGGGCTCCCGGCTCAAGATCGGCTACCAGGCGGGCCTGAAGCTTCTCCGTGCCGGCGCCCGGGTGATCGTCACCACGCGCTTCCCCCACGACGCCGCCCGGCGCTACGCGGCCGAGGCCGACTTCGCGGACTGGGGCGGGCGGCTCCGCATCCACGGCCTGGACCTCCGCCATGCCCCCTCGGTCGAGGTCTTCGCCCGCTACCTGAACCAGTCCGAGTCCCGGCTGGATGCCCTCGTGAACAACGCCGCGCAGACGGTGCGCCGCCCCGTCGACTTCTACCGGCACCTGCTCGAGCGGGAGGCGCTGCCCCGGACGGCGCTGCCCGCGGCGGAGCGCGCGCTACTGGAAGGCCACTACGCCTGCCGCGCGCTCCTGGAGCGCTCCGCCCCGGAGTCGTCCGCCGATCCCCGGGGCCTGACGCTGCTCGACACGGGGTCCGTGGGGCTGGGGATCCGGGAGTCGGCCCGGCTCTCCCAGATCCGCATGACGTACGACGACCGCACGTGCGGTCGCGAGGCGTTCCCGGACGGCCGGCTCGACGGCGACCTCCAGCAGGTCGATCTGCGTACGCACAACACCTGGCGGATGACGCTGGCCGAGGTGCCCACGGCCGAGCTGCTGGAGGTGATGCTCATCAACGCGGTGGCGCCGTTCGTCCTGGCCGCGCGTCTCAAGCCGCTCCTGCTGCGCGCGGGCACGCGCGAGTCGCACGTCGTCAACGTGTCCGCCATGGAGGGGGTCTTCTCGCGCGGGACCAAGACCGACAAGCATCCGCACACGAACATGGCGAAGGCCGCGTTGAACATGCTGACCCGGACCTCCGCGCCCGACTACGCGCGCGACGGAATCCACATGAATGCCGTGGACACGGGCTGGGTGACCGACGAGGATCCGCTCGTCCACGCTGCGCGCAAGCAGGAGGCGCACGACTTCCAGCCGCCGCTCGACGTGGTGGACGGCGCGGCCCGCATCCTGGACCCGCTCTTCGACGGCCTCACCACGGGCGTCCACGCGTCGGGCCAGTTCTTCAAGGACTACCGGCCGGCGGCGTGGTAGGGCGGCACCGCAGGTGCCGTCGTGCGGCCGGCACCCGGTCGCCGATCATATAAACGCACCCCGCCGCGTCCCGTCCCCGCTCGACGTGCGATCAGTTGCATGTAACATCGGCCGACCGGTCGGCTATATTCCCCGAAACGCGGACGCTTTCCGGCACCTGTAAGGAGACGGACGATGCGCACCCCGTGGGTCGTCATTCTCGCCGGAGGAGAAGGCATGCGCGTGCGCGCTCTCACGCGCGCGCCCGACGGCGAGCCGGTACCGAAGCAGTTCTGCGTGCTCCGAAGCGGCGAGAGCCTCT
>CAYUME010000415.1:0-5137 GCA_964445475.1 uncultured Planctomycetia bacterium | reverse complement strand
CGATGCCGACGAAGCGGGCGCTTCTGGCGGATCTCGCGGACATCCCCTCCGCCGGCGCCTTGCGCCTCGCCGCGGGGCTCCTGGACGACCCCGTCCTTGGCGCCGACGCCGCCGCGGCCGCGCGTGCGAGCGGCGGGGCGCTTGTCCTGCAGGACCGCCCCGCCGCCGAGGCGGCGCTCCAGGAGATCGCGGGCGCCGCCGCCGGCAAGCCGTCGGCCGAGACCGTCGCGGCGCTGCGCGACGAGATCCTCCTCGGCCCCTCCGTGGCGCGCAGCCCGGCGGACCGGAAGCGGAGCGAGGCGCGCAAGCTGGAGCTCGGACAGGGCGCGCCTGCCGGGTTCCGCATCGCCTGCTACCTCGACTGCGGTCCGGACGTGGCGGACGGCGGGCCGAAGGGGCCCGCGCTCGCCCTCGTCGCCGGCGACACCTGGGTCTGGGAGGGCGCCCCCGCACGCTACGGCAGCGTCTTCTACGCCGGCGACCAGGTCCTCTTCGAAGCCACCGGCCTCGACCCGAAGCGGGAGTACCGGGTCGGCTTCTCGTGGTGGGACTTCGACAAGAACGGCCGCGCCCAGTCGGTCTGGGCGGCGGACGGGAAGGGCGGGCGCGAGACGCGGCTGCTCGACGCGACCCCGCTCCCGCCCGGCACGGAGAAGCCGGCGGAGAAGGTCCTGCCGGTCCCGCGCGAGCTCCACCCCGACGGCCGGCTTCGCCTGGTCTTCCGCAAGGAGGGGGCCTCCAACGCGGCGGTGAGCGAGCTCTGGCTGCTCGAGAGCGGGGCGGCCTCCGCCTCCGCGGGTCCCGCTGTTGCGGCGGCCCCGGCTCCGGCCGCGCGGAAGGCGGAGAAGCGGATCCTGCTCGTGACCGGCATCGACTACCCCGGGCACAAGTGGAAGCTCACCGCGCCCGTCCTCGCGCGGGCGCTCGAGCAGGACCCGCGGCTGGGCGTCACGGTCGTCGAGGACTTCAACGCCCTCGCCGGGCCGGACCTGAAGACGTACGACGCGGTCGTCCTCCACTTCATGCCGTGGGAGGTCGCGCCGCCCTCCGAGGCGTGCCGGGACGCGCTGAAGTCCTTCGTCGAGGGCGGGAAGGGCCTCGTCCTCGTCCACTTCGCCTGCGGCGCCTTCCCGGGCTGGGACGAGTTCGTGAAGATCGCCGGGCGCGCCTACGACAAGACGCTCCGCGGCCACGACCCGCACGGGACGTTCCGGGTGAACGTCGTGAAGCCCGACCACCCTGTCGTGAAGGGGCTGGCGTCGTTCGAGACCGTCGACGAGCTCTACACGTGTCTGGGCGGCGACACGCCGATCGAGGTGCTGGCCTCGTCGACGTCGAAGGTGGACAAGAAGGACTACCCGATGGTGTTCGTGCTGCCGTACGGGAAGGGGCGGGTCTTCCACAGCCCCCTGGGGCACGACGGGAAGGCCTTCCCGGAGCCCGTCTGCGAGCTGTTCCGCCGGGGGACGGCGTGGGCGGCGGGGCTTCCCCCGGTGCCGTAGCGTGTGGGAGGGGTGGGTCTCCCTCACGCGGATCTCTCCCCGCAAGAGGGGGACACCCGCGGTTCCATTCGGTGAGTGTTCGACGTGAGGCGTCGAGCGTGGAGCGTCGCCCCCGGGGGCCCGGATGCGGGAGGCGCCTGTCTCCTGGAAAGCCCTTGCCGCCGAGGATCGGTCCGTCGCGACGCAGTCCCTTCCGCTTTTGCTCCTCCTCCCTCGGTGTTATACTCCGGATCTGGTCGGGCGGACGGTCCCTGGCGGGTCCCTGGGGCGGTCCGGCCCGGTCGGGCGCCGTCCTTCCCTGGAGGGGGAGTCACCATGCGCGCCATGCCTGCCGTCCGGCTTTCCGCCCTCGCGGCCGCCCTCCTGGGTGCCGTCTCCGTCCTGTCCGCCCCCGCCGACGACGGGAAGGGGCTCTCCGCCGAGGACAAGGCGATGGTGGCCGTCATCGAGAAGGAGATGCGCCAGCAGCACGAGGAGGCGGTGAAGCAGGCGATCGACGAGTTCAAGAAGGAGATCCGCTCGAAGTCCATCGGCGACCGCGTCAACGCCGTCAAGGCGCTCGACGCGGCCGAGCGCGACGCGAAGATCATCCCCGAGCTGAGCCGCCTGGTCGGCGACGCCGAGTCGGTCCGGATCGCGGCGATGGAGGCGTTGGCGCGGTACCGCCGGGACAAGGCGGCGGCGCTGGCCCTGGCGGGGATGATCCCCGCGAACAGCCGGAGCGCGTCGATGCTGGCGCGGAACCTGGACGCCCTCGCGGGCGTCGGTCACGAGTCGGCCCTCCCCGCGATCGTGCGGTTCGTCTCGGACAAGGACGGGCGGGTGGCGGCCGCCGCGATCCGGGCCCTCGGCGAGTCGAACAGCCCCGCGGCGATCCCGCTGCTGGTCGAGATCTGGGAGAAGCTGGAAAAGGAGAAGACGCGGGGTGACGACCAGAAGCGGATCGCGGAGGACCGGCTCAAGGAGATCGGGGACCCCCTCAAGGCGGCCCTCACGGAGCTGACGGGACAGAAGCACAGCGCGGTGGAGGACTACCGGGCGTGGTGGACGCAGAACCGCGCGGCGCACCGCCCGAAGGAGGAGGCGCCCCCGCCCCTCTGCGGGCACTTCGATCCCGCCGGCTGGCCCGGGCGGATCCTCCCCGCCGGCTGCATCCTTCGCGAGGTCTGGACGGGCCTCAACGGGGGAAGCCTGAACGACCTGAGCCGGGACAACCGGATGGCGAAGCCCCCGAACCAGCGCGGATGGCTTTCCCGGCTCGACGCCCCGCGCGACAGCGCCGACAACTACGGGACGCGCATCCGCGGCTATGTCCATCCCCCCGTGGACGGCGACTACACGTTCTGGATCGCCAGCGACGACGACAGCGAGCTCTGGCTCAGCCGCGACGATCTTCCCGGCAACAAGGCCCTGATCGCGAAGCGGGACGGCGCCACGGGGTGGTGCAACTGGAACGACAAGCCCGAGCAGAAGTCGAAGCCGATCCGGCTCGCGGCGGGCAAGCGGTACTACCTCGAGGTGCTGCACAAGGAGGGGGGCGGGGGGGACCACCTGTCGGTGGCGTGGCAGCCGCCGGGCGGGGGGCAGGACATCATCCCGGGCTCGGCCCTCTCGCCGTTCGTGGCGGTCTCGGAGAAGCTCGAGGATCTCGTCGCGTCGCTCGGCGAGATGCCCAAGGCGGGCGCCGCCCCGCCTGTGCCGCCGTCCCCCCCCGGCGCCCCCCCCGCCGCCGGAGGCGGCCTCGTCGCCCACTGGCCGCTCGACGACGGTCCCGGCGCGGCGATCGCGGCCGAGGTGACCGGCCGCGCCCCCGCGGGCGCCATCCGCGGATCGCCCGAGTGGATGTCCGGGGTCGCGGGGAAGGCGCTCCGGTTTGCCGACCCCGATCATTACGTCGAGGTGCCTCCCTCGTCGGTCCTGAACGACGTCAACAAGGGCAGCTACTCGCTGGCTGCCTGGTACCGGCCCGAGGCGGTCCCGCCCGGGGAGCCTGATGCGGAACACGGGATCCTGATCCGGCCGGGCTGGCACGGGGGGCTGAGCTACACGTCCAGCGGCCGCTTTCATGCCCAGCACTGGACGACGGGCGACCAGGACCAGAACTGCCAGGCCCCGCCTCTTCCCCCCGGCGCCTTTCACCACGTCGCGATGACCGTGGACCGTCCGGCGGGCCTCCTGCTGCTGTACGTCGACGGCCAGAAGGTGGCGGAGCGGCGCTGGACGGGAAACACGGAGGCCAAGGACTACGGCAGCTCCCCGTGGTACATCGGGATCGCCGCGCCGAAGCACGGCCAGTACCGGTGGGCGGGGAAGGGGCAGGTGGACGACGTCCGGGTCTACTCCCGGCCGCTGACCGCGGAGGAGGTGAAGACCCTCTACGCGGGCGCCGCCTCCGCCGCGGCCACGCCGCTTCCCGAAAAGCCCGAGAAGCTGCTGCGCGCCGTCAACTTCAACGGCCCGGCGGTCGCCGTGGACGGCGTCCCGTGGGAGGCCGGCGAAGGGGCGGAGAACTGCCTGGTCGGCGGAAAGCCCTTTGCCAGGACCGACGGCCTGCTCGAGCCCCCGGCCGAGGGCGCGAAGGGATGGATGCTCCGGTCCGGCTTCACCAGCGCCGGCTCCCTGCCGATCGTGCTGGGGGGCGTGCCGGCGGGGCGGTACAAGGTCTTTCTCTTCGTCTGGGAGGACGACAGCCCGGTGGAGTTCGGCGTGACGATCGGCGGGAAGGTGGCCGTGTCGGGCCGCTCGTCCGGCGCAGCGGGCCACTGGGAGAAGGTGGGGCCGCTCGCGGCGGAGGCGGAAAACGGCGCGCTGGTCCTCCGGGTCACCGGCGGTTCGGTCAACGTCTCGGGCCTCGAGGTCTGGAAGGAATGACGCGCACCCGGCAGGAAAGCGCTTCGCTCCTCCCTGCCGGGTGCGCGTGGTGCCTCCCGCGGGCGGATCCCGCCCGCGGTCTGAATTCACCGCCTGGACCGGCGGGGCTTCGCTTTTTCGTGAGATCGCCATGGCACCCGGCAAGATCGCCTCGGAGCTGCTGCCGGGAAACGTCGTCCTCGTCCGCGCGGCCGGTTCCCTCGACGCCACGGCCTTCGACGCGTTCCAGCAGGCCTTCGAATCGCACCTGGTCGCCTCGCGGAGCCGCTTTGTCGTCGACCTGGCCGGGGTCGACTACATCGGCAGCTCGTGCGTGACCGTCCTGACGTCGACCCTCAGCGCCGTTCAGGCGTCCGGCGGCAACCTCGTCATCGCCGGAATCTCGAAGCCGGTCCGGCAGGTCTTCGACGTGCTCTGCATCGGACCGCTTTTCACGGTGGCGGACTCGGTGGCGTCGGCGCAGGCGCGGTTCGGGTGACCGCGACGGGACGCGCGTCCCGCGCGGGGCGTCCGTGGACGTTCGAGGAGGCCTATCGCAAAAGGAACGACGCATGTCCGCCTTCCAGGCCCAGTCGGCCCTCCTGCCGGGGGACATCGTTCATGTCCGCGTGAAGGGATCCCAGGACGCCACCGCGAAGCCTCCGGCAAAATCGGGAGGCGAGGTGAGCGGCTCGACAAGCCCCTTGACCAGCCGATCTGCTTCGCTGGATGCGAGCTTCAGAATCTGGCGACCATCCAGTCCCAGGTCGCATCCGCCATCGAGA
>CAYUME010000414.1:0-5138 GCA_964445475.1 uncultured Planctomycetia bacterium | reverse complement strand
CGACCACTTCATCCTCCTCACCCTCGGCACCGGCATCGGCGGCGGCATGGTCCTCGACGGGAAGCTCTGGCGCGGCGGCTCGGTCAGCGCGGCCGAGATCGGCCACCTGACCCTCGTGGCCGACGGGGAGCCCTGCGGCTGCGGGGCGAAGGGCTGCTTCGAGGCCTACGCCTCCGCCACCGCCCTGGTCAAGTTCTACCGCCGCTTCTTCGAGAAGACCGGGCACGAGTCCCAGGCCCTCCCGGAGCCGATCACCGCCCACGCCGTCTGTGAGGCGGCCAAGCGCGGCGACACCCTGGCCCGCGCCGCCGTCGACCACGTCGTCAAGTTCCTCGCCCTCGGCATCGCAAGCTGCGTCAAGCTCATCGACCCCGACAAGGTCATCCTCGTCGGCGGCATGGCGATGGCCGGCGACCTGATCGTCAGGCCCCTCCGCGAGCAGGTGAAGGCGATCTTCGCCGCCTCCTTCCCGTTCAAGCCGGAGATCGCCGTCGGCCGGCTCGGCGAGCGCGCCGGCATGTTCGGGGCCGCCGGCTGGGCGTGGTGGAACGTGACCCGCACCCGGCGCTGACCGGCGACCGGAGCCGCAGGACCCGCGCCTCCCGATCGCACGCCGGGGGCCGAGAACCGGGAACCGAGGCCCTTGATCCAGAACACCCGCAACTTCTGCATCGTCGCCCACATCGACCACGGGAAGTCGACCCTGGCCGACCGGCTCCTCGAGCTGACGGGGGCGGTCTCCCTGCGCGACCTGGTCGCGCAGCACCTCGACTCGAATTCGATCGAGCGCGAGCGCGGCATCACGATCAAGGCCAAGGCCGTCGCGATGCGGCACGTGCACGCGGGCACCGAGTACGTCCTCAATTTGATCGACACGCCCGGCCACGTCGACTTCTGCTACGAGGTCTCCCGCTCCCTCGCCGCCTGCGAGGGCGCCGTCCTCCTCGTCGACGCCACCCAGGGCGTCCAGGCCCAGACGCTGGCCAACGCCTGGCTCGCCCTCGAGGGGAACCTCGAGATCGTCCCCGTCATCAACAAGGTCGACCTCCCCTCCGCCCAGGTCGAGGTGGTCCGTGAGGAGATGGGGCACCTCCTCGGCTTCAAGCCGGAGGAGATCCTCACCGTCAGCGGCAAGACCGGCGTCGGCGTCGAGGCCCTTCTGGCCGAGGTCCTCCGCCGCGTCCCGCCCCCCAAGGGCGACCCCGAGGCGCCCCTCCAGGCCCTCCTCTTCGACTCGCACTACGACGACTACCGCGGCGTCGTCGTCTACGTCCGCATCGTCAACGGCCGCCTCAAGAAGGGTGACCCCATCCGGTTCCTCGGGACGGGGAAGAGCTTCCAGGTCGAGGAGGTCGGCACCCTCCGCCCCCATCCCGTCCCCGGCCCCCTCCTCTCCGCCGGCGACGTCGGCTACGCCATCTGCGGGATCAAGTCGGTCCGCGACGTCCGGATCGGGGACACGATGGCGCGGGCGGGGACGGAGGAGGTGAAGGCGCTGCCCGGCTACCAGGAGCCCCTCCCCGTCGTCTTCTGCGGCTTCTATCCGGCGGGGCAGACCGACTACACGAAGCTGAAGACCGCCCTCGAGCGCATGAGCCTCAACGACGCCTCCTTCGTCTTCCAGCCGGAGACCTCGGAGGCCCTCGGCTTCGGCTTCCGCTGCGGGTTCCTCGGGCTGCTGCACATGGACATCATCGCCGAGCGCCTCGAGCGCGAGCTCGGCGTCGAGGTCCTCAAGACCGCCCCCAACGTCACCTACGAGCTGGTCATCAACCGCGGCCACGGCGCGGAGCTGCTCCGCGTCGACAACCCCGCCAAGATCCCCGACACCGTCACCATCCAGGAATTCCGCCAGCCGACCGCCCGCGTCACCCTCATCGTCCCCCACGACAACGTCGGCGCCATCATGCAGCTCTGCACCGACCGGAGCGGGATCTTCGTCAAGACCGAGTACCTCAGCCCCACCCGCGTCATCCTCACCTTCGACATGCCCTTCGCCGAGATCGTCTACGACTTCTACGACAAGCTGAAGAGCGCCACCCGCGGGTACGGGACGATGGACTACACGCTCACCGGCTACCGCGACGACGATCTCGTCAAGCTCAAGATCCTCGTCATGAACGAGGAGGTCGACGCCCTCTCGACGGTCGTCCACCGCAGCACGGCCCCCTACAAGGGCCGGAAGATCATCCAGATCCTCCGCAAGGAGATCGCCCGCCACCTCTTCCAGATCCCGCTCCAGGCGGCCATCGGCGGCAAGATCATCGCCCGCGAGGACATCAAGCCCGTCGGCAAGAACGTCACCGCCAAGTGCTACGGCGGCGACATCACCCGCAAGCGGAAGCTGCTCGAGAAACAGAAGGAAGGGAAGAAGAAGATGCGGGCGGTCGGCTCCGTCGAGATCCCCCAGTCCGCCTTCATGGCCGTGTTGCGCGTCGAGGAGTGAAGCCTCCCCGCCTCAAGGCGGGGCTTCCGGGCGGAGGCGGGTGACCGTCCCCCGCGCGGCCCCTGTCGAGAGACACCTGGCATGCCGAATCCCACCCCCGGAAAACCCGCGACCGCCGGCGGCACCGCCTCCGCGGCGGCCGACCCCCTCCCCGAGGCCGTCCGCTGGATCAAGGAGAACTTCGAGGCCGTGGTCGTCGCCTTCATCATGGCCCTCGTCATCCGCTGCTTCTGCCTCGAGGTCTTCAAGATCCCCACCGCCTCCATGGAGCCGACCCTCCTCGGAGACGCCCGCGACCGCTCCCGCGGCGGCGACCGCATCATGGTCAACAAGTTCGCCTACGAGGTCGACGACGTGCAGCGCTACGACGTCCTCGTCTTCAAGTTCCCCCTCGACCTCTCCCGCAACTTCATCAAGCGCTGCGTCGGGCTCCCCGACGAGGAGCTCGCCTTCCGCGGGGGCGACATTTACACCCGGAAGAAGGCCGCCGACCCCTTCGCCCTCGCCCGCAAGCCCCTCGCCGTCCAGGAGAACATCTGGATCCCCGTCTACGCCGACGGCTGCAACGCGTCCGCCTTCCGCGAGCGCTGGAAGGCCGCCACGCCGGAGAAGGACAACTGGGAGCTCTACCAGGGGGCGCTCCGCACCTTCGCCGCCCCCGGCAAGCCCCCCGAGACCCGCTTCGCCTTCATCCCCGCCGACCTCGTCGTCTACGACGTCGACCGCGACCGGCCGGGCATCCGCGACAACCCCCACCCCGTCTCCGACCTCCGCCTCGGCGCCCGCGTCGAGTTCCTCCCCGCCCCCGGCGAGCCGCTCGCCGCCCGCGGGGAGTTCGACCTCACGCTGAAACAGGACGAGGGAACGCCCCGGGAGCGCGCCTTCCGCGTCGTCCTCCGCCCCGGCGCCCCCGTCCGCGTCGAGCACCCCGACCCGGCCACCGGCGCCCCCGCCGTCACCGAGCTCGCCCGGTCCGTGAAGGCCCAGGAGCCGGTCGACATCGCCCTCCTCGTATACGACGGGGCCGTGGCCGTCCTCCTCGACGGCCGCCCCGTCCACGACCAGGTCTGGCGCTCCGCCCCCCCCGCCCCCGGCTCGGGCCCCGCCGCCACCCGCCTCTCGTTCGGCACCCGCAATGCCGACGTGGTCGTCCGCGACGTCGCCATCGCCCGCGACATCTATTACTACATCATCAACGACGACGACCCGTTCCCCGCCGACCGGCCCGTCCGCATTCCGCCGGACTGCCACCTCCTGGTCGGCGATAACGTCCGCAACAGCCACGACGGGCGCGCCTGGCAGCGGATCGAGGTCGAGTTCATCGACGGCACGTCCGTCTACTGGGACCGGAACCTCTTCCTCGACGAGCCGCGGGGGGACTTCCTCGAGCGCGCCCCGGCCGGGAACGTCCTGTTCCTCAAGAAGGGCGACACGAATCCGCACGTGAACGAGGTCGGATGGACCGTCCCCCACAAGCTCATCCGGAGCGTCCGCCAGCCCCGCCTCCGCCACCAGTTCACCCTGGCCGGAGGCCCGGTCGTCCTCTGGGACTCCGACCTCGTCCGCCCGCTCCCGAACGGGGCGTTCGCCCTCCTCGAACGGGATGCCGCGACGGGGGAGCCCGGTAAGCCGGTGCGGACGCTGGCGTCGGGGGAAGTGAAGGAGTACGGGCCCGTGTCACCCGTGACCTGGGTCGAGCGGCGTCACATCGTCGGGAAGGCGTTCGCGATCTGGTGGCCGATGGACCGCTGGTTTCGCCTGATCCGGTAGGCTCGGGGGGGACGACGCGGGATGTCGTCCCCCGCTAGAAGATCCTCTCGATCGCGAACAGCAGCCCGGTCCCGACCGCCAGCACGATCGACAGGATCAGGAAGTTCTTCACCGCCGCCCGGACCATCGGCCCGGGCGTGTCCTCCCGCAGGGCCGACAGGACGAGGCAGACTACCAGCGCGACCGGGACGTACAGTGCGACCTGGAGCATGTCCATCCTCGCCGGGGTTCCGTTCCGTGCCCGCCGCCGCGCGCCGCCCGTCAGGCCGGCGCCGGCTTCTGGGCCTCCGCCTTCTCCCCCGGCCCCGGCGTCACCCCCAGGATCAGGTCGAAGACGTTCAGCACCAGCAGCAGGTTGAGCAGCCCCGCCACCGACATGTAGAGCAGGCCGGGGTCGACCTCGGGCCGGGCCGACTCGTTCCGCGGCGGCAGCCCTTCCGACGCCATCCACTGCGTCACCCCCAGCGTCAGGCCCGAGCCGATCTGCCCGATGTAGTAGAACGGGTTCTCGTCGAAGGTCACCGTCCGGCCGTGGGCGAGGAGACAGCCCGCCATGAACAGCCCGGCGACCAGGACGAAGAGGAGAAAGCCCTTTCCGGCGCGGCCGAGCCAGAGATGGCCCGCGCCGGGGATGAGCCAGGCAAGGGCGGCCGCGACCGAGGCCCGGCCGAGCGCCTTGCCGCGCCGCATCGCCACCGCGACCAGGAGGGAGGCATAGACGCCCGCCACCACCACAAAGATGAGCCGCTTCCAGCCTTCGCTCGTCACAGGGTGAATTTCTCCCCGAGGTAGAATTTCCGCACGATCGGGTCGTTGATCACCAGGTCCCGCGGCCCCTGCACCTGCACCTGCCCGTCGATGATGATGTAGGCCCGGTCCGTGATCGACAGCGTCTCGCGCACGTTGTGGTCCGTCAGCAGGA
>CAYUME010000413.1:3247-5140 GCA_964445475.1 uncultured Planctomycetia bacterium | reverse complement strand
CTATCAGGCGGCGGCGACGCGGCCCGGGCGGCGGGACCTGGCCGACGTCCGCCGGCCGCGCTTCGAGGGGCTTCCCGCGCTCATCGCGACCGATCCCGCCTGGGCGCCCGACTTCGGACCGAAGGCGGTCCACCCCACGGCGGGCGCCGCGATCGTCGGCGCCCGGCAGGTCCTCGTCGCCTTCAATGTCTGGCTCGACGCGCCCGATGTGGCGGCGGCGGGATCGATCGCCCGCGTGCTGCGCGAGCGGAACGGGGGGCTGCCGGGGGTGAAGGCGCTGGGGCTGCTGGTGGGCGGCCGCGCCCAGGTCTCGATGAACCTCTGCGACCCGGGGCGGACGTCGATGAAGGAGGCCTTCGACGCGGTCACGCGCGAGGCCGCCGCCCGGCGTCTCGCCGTTTCGCACAGCGAGCTGGTGGGCATGGTGCCGGAGCGATACTTCGACTCGGGGTGGATTCCGGCGCTCCGGCTGAAGCGGTTCCGGGTGACCCAGATCCTGGAGCGGAACCTGTGAGACGCCTCAGTCCAGGATCCGCACGTCGTCGAGGATGAAATCGCGGTAGTTTTCGACCGGCAGCAGGAATCCGATGCCGTCGATCTTCTTCCAGTCCGGGCGTCCGTTCTGGAAGTCGGCGGCGAACCCGCCCCCCTCCCCCTTGAACTGGCCGCGCTGGACCTGGACGAGCTTCCATCCGTTGGCGTCGGCGCCGACGATGTTCGCGTCGAAGAAGTTGGGCGCCTCCTGCGTTCCGGGGCTGAAGAGGACCAGCTTCATCGTTCGTTTCTGGTGGAGCTTGGCCTCGGACCACATCCAGAAGGAGACCATCCGCAGCTTCTCGAGGCTCTGTTCCGGGATCGCGAACTTGACGAGCGTGGCGCCGGTATTGCCGTCGATCACGATGCGGGCCGCGCCCAGCCCCTGCCGGATCCTTTTGTCGTCCGTGATATGCTCGACCTGGACCCGTCCCCCCTCCTGGACCTTTCCCAGCTTGCTCGTCCAGACCGCCCGCGCCTCGGTGGGCCGCTCGAGCCCCAAAACGAGACGGCCGAGCGCGGTGGGCATCGTGGCCAGCGTCTCGCGGGCCTTGTCGGCCGCGGCGGTGTCGGCGTGCTGCTTGACGACGCGCTCGAGGATGCGCTTGGCCTCGGCATAGGACTTCCGCTCGATCGCCTTCCCGGCCGCCTCGACGAGGGCCACGGCCTCCTGTCCGGGATCCTTGCCTTCCGTCCCCCCGGCTTTCGGCGCGGCGGGGGCGGGATCCTTTTTCCATTCCTGCACGTTCTCCTTCTGGACGGTCACGGTGCCTTGCGGGGTTTGGATGTCGACCGCATTTCCCCGGTCGGTCACCGGCCCCTCGAGGGTCCGGCCGTCCTTGAGCCGCAGGAGATCGGCCTCGACCGCTTCCGCGGTCACGAGGGCGAGCGCGGTCGTCAGGAGGCGCGTCGCCGTCCGAGATGGACAGGACATGGTTCTTTCCCTTTCTGGGAACCGGGCGTTGTCCGGGGCCCCCCGATCCTCCCGCGATCGTTCCCGGTCAACCGATCATACGCGGTGTCGCTACCTGGATCAATCGGAGGATGCTTGCCGGCGCGCCGGTCCGGTTCGCGCGCGTCGACCGGACGCGGGACGGTTCCCGGAGATCGGGGAGTCGCTCCGCATTGTTCTTTGCTCCCGCGCGCTCGATTTTCTACACTGGGCGCATGAGACGGTTCCCGCCGCGCGCCTTCTGGCTTTCCGTGTTCCTGGCGGCGTGCACGGCGCCCCCCGATTCCTCGCGGGCAGCGGTCGCCCCCCCGGCCGATCCGTCGGGGACGTCTGCAGGTGTCCCCGCGCTCTCTCGCCGCCCGGTTGCCGACCCCGTGCAGTGTGATGCCCGGGTTGTAGACCCGATT
>CAYUME010000413.1:0-3237 GCA_964445475.1 uncultured Planctomycetia bacterium | reverse complement strand
CGACCCCCTTCCGCCCGTGCCGCCCCGGAGCGGGGTGGATGCGGTGAAGGCCGGTCCGGAGCCGGACGCGGGGGTGCCCGCCGGTCCGGCGACGCCCTCCCCGGAGGTGATCGCCCTCATCCGGCGGCTCGGCGACCTGTCCTGGGAGAAGCGGGAGGAGGCGTCGGAACAGCTGGCCGCGATGGGGGAATCCGTACTTCCCGCCCTGCGCGCGGCCCTGCATGACGACGACGGGGAGGTCCGCTCGCGCGCCGCCATGGTCATCGACCTGATCCGGCTCGGGGTGACCCCCGAGCTCCGCGCCAAGGTGGGGAACCTGCTCAACGGGTTCGATGGCCTGGCGGCCGCCGAGAAGCGGGAGGTCCTGGACCGTCTCGTGCGGATGGGGGAGCGCTCCTCCCTTCCCGCCCTGGAGCGGATCCTGCGCGTGGAGACGGACGAGAGCATCCAGGAAGAGGTCCTGCGGCGCCTGGACTCGCTCGACGAGGCCGCGGGGCGGCGTGCGCTGGCGCGGCTGGCGGAATCGCCCGCCGCGCGACCCTGGCACGTCGAGGCGCACGCGCGCCGCCTGGGGTGGAGGGGGGACCTGGCGGGTGCGCTCGCGGCGTACGAGGGCGCCCTGGCGCGCCGGATCGACCGGCCATCCCTTCGCCTGGCCTACGCCGAGACCCTGTTCGCGGCGGGCATGGCCTCCCGCGCCATTCCCGTGCTGGAGCGGCTCGAGGCGGGTGGGCAGCTTCCTCCGGAGGCCGAGGATCGGGCCCGGTCGCATTACTGGCTGGCCGAGTCGCTTTTTGCCGTCGGGCGGTTCGCCGACGCGCTGCCCCGCTACGAAAAGGCGGCGGAAGGATGGCTTTCTGCGTCGGAGGAGTGGACGATCGGACGGGAAGACCCCTTTTCGATGGCCGCCCAGCGCATGGGGGAATGCCTCCGGCGGCTGGGGCGGTCTGCGGAGGCGGAGACGCGGTGGAGCCGGCTGGTCGGGACGGATGCGTCCACGCCGGACGACGGCTCCCGACCCCTCCTTCTCCTGCGGGTCGCGGAGCTGCTGCGGCGCGACGGCCCGGTCGACCGGGCCGTCGCCCGTGCCCACGAGGCGCGCGGGGGGGCCGACGACGACGTCCCCGCCCGCAGCCGGGCGGCCCAACTTTTCGCCTATGCCGGCCGATACCCCGAGGCGCTGGCCGTCTACCGCCGTCTCACCCGCGACGACGGCCAGCTCGTCTTCCTGCAGCCGGTCGAGCAGCTCCTGCGGATCACCGGCCGCCCGGCAGAGGCCCTTGCGGTCCGACGGTCCGCGCTGGCGGCCGCCCCGAACGACGTGGCCCAGCGTCTCGAGGTCGCGGCGGCGGCTGAGCGGGGCGAGCTTCTCGATGAGGCGGAGGCCTTCTACCGGGAGGTGATGGCCCAGTTCCCCCAGTTTCCGATGCCCCGCCGCCGCCTGGCCGAGCTGCTCGTCCGCCTGGGCGCGTTCCGGAAGGCGTTGGACCTCGACGCGCTTCCCGTCGGTCCGGCCCTTCGCTGCCACGAGGCGCTCGGCGAGCTGGACGCCGGGATCGCCCTCGGGGAGCGTTATCGGGAGGATCGGGGACGGGGGCCCGCCGCCCCTGCCGCCCCGACCGTCCGCGACGACTCCGAGCTCCAGATCCTCGCGTCCCTCGCCCGGCTTTACCGGCGCAAGGGGTTGCACGCCAAGGCCGCCGGCTGCTTCGACGCTTTCCCCGGGTCCCCGTTCGACCAATCGCAGGGGTTCGATTTCCATTAAGAGATCGGCCGCGCGCGGGAGGAGGCGGTGGCGGCGCCGGAGGCGGTCCTCGCGTATCTCCTCGCCTGGCACCATTCGGGCCTGCGGTCGATGGACATCCAGGAGGCGCGCCGACGGGTGGCCTACCTGGTGGCGCAGGACCCGGCGGTCGCCCGGGCGGCCCTGGAGGCCTTCCGCCGATCCCTGTCCGCGCGTCATCCTTCGGCGGTGCCCGAGGTCGAAGCGCGGCATCCCGAGGCGGCCGACCGGGCCGTCGAGAGCGAGCTGCTTGCCCTCGCGAAGGATTTTACGGGGGCCGCGGAGCGGATCGAGCGCGAGGCCGCCGCCCTGCCCCGCCGGCCCGGTCCCGCCTGTCGCGCCGGCCAGCTCCTGGCCCTCGCGGGGAAGACCGGCGAGGCCCGCCGACGTTTGGAAGAGGTCGCGGCCGAGTGGCCGGACCGTCCGGAGGCGTATCGGCACCTGGAGCGGCTCGCCCGCGACGCCGGGGACGCGGCGGCGGCCGACGGATTCCGGGCCCGGGCCGAATCCGCCGGGGCATACGACAAGAAGACCTGCTTTGAGGCCGCCCAGTACTTCATGACGATCGGTGAGCTGGAATGGGCCCGCGACGCGTGGCGGAAGATCACCGCCGCCCCGGGGGAGCGGTTCTACTACGACACGAACGCCGACGAGTATCTCGGCCACCTGGCGATCCGGGCGGGTGACGGGGAGACGGCGGCGGCCTGCTTCCGCCGCGTCCTGCAGGAGCGCGAGCTGCGCGAGAGCTCGACCGTGGAGGAGGGCGGGGTCCCCTATGCCGCCCTCGTCCACTTCGGCACGGGGCGCGCGGCGGAAGCCCGGGAAGACCGCGCTGCGGCGGTCGGGGCGTACGCGAAAGCCCTGCGGCTCGCGCCTGTCTTTCCGGACGTCCGCGAGGCGCTCGCCCGTCTTCACCCCGACCCCTCGGAACGGGCGTCGCACCGGGAGGCGGCCATTGCGCTCTGGCGCGACCGGATCGCCGACGCCCCGCGCGACCCCGAGCCGCGCTACCGCCTGGCGAAGCTCCTCCTCGAGATCCCGCCGCCGGACGGCGTCGCGGAGGCTCGGGACGAGGCCCGCCGCCTCGCCCGCGAGGCGCGGGACCGCTTTCCCGGCGAAGCGCGATACGAGGACCTGGTCCGGCGGATGGAAAGCGCGCGGTCCGACGCCGGGGGGAAGTGACGTGCCTCCCGGCATGGCTCGCTTGACCGAATCCGGAGACGCCATGTCCGCACGCCGGACGTCCCGTTTTTCCAGGGCCGCCGTCGTCGTCGCGGCCCTCGCTGCCGGCCTGCCTCTCGCCGCCCGCGAGGTTGAGGTCCGCAGCGTCGAGGCCCTGCGCGCGCTGGCCCGCGCCGCCGCCCCCGGCGACCGGATCCGCGTCGCGCCGGGGACCTATGCCGGCGGCTGCTACCTCGAGGGGCGCGGCTCCGCCGCCCCAGGCACCCGCTACG
>CAYUME010000412.1:0-5154 GCA_964445475.1 uncultured Planctomycetia bacterium | reverse complement strand
CAATAGAAAAAAGACCGGCTCAGCGAGCCGGTCTTTTTGTTTTAAATTTGGTTGGCGCACGTTTCATGGGTGGACGATCGGAGGGGGAACGTTTGGCTGGCGGACGACCGGACGACGGACGCCTACCGGACGGAGGACGGCCACGTCCAGCCGGCGCTCCTCCTCTGGGCCCAGCGCGAGTACCAGAAGCGGATCTGGAACGCGCTCCAGGAGTGCCGCAAGACGCGCCCCGAGCCGCTCGAGTGGGTCCTCCACATGACCAACACGATGGTCCACCCGATCCTGACGTGGGGGACGGTCGACCTCGACCACGAGCTGGGCAACGACAAGCCCTTCGCCCCGGACTGGCTCCGGACGGAGACGACCGGCCTCCAGGTCGGCAACTACCCGCTCTCGCTCTACGCTGTCACGGGCGACCGCAACAAGGCCTTCGCCGCACTCCGCCAGACGAAGCCCAACGCGGAGGTGGACGCCCTCGTGGCGCGGTCGGAGTGGGCGATGCGGATGGTGCACGAGATCCAGCGCGAGGGCCCCCCGGAGACGCTCGTGATGGACTTCGGGTACGGCGGCCCGGAAGTCGTCGTGCACCCCTACTGGGCGGAGACGCCGGCGCTCCGGGTCTCGAACGTCGACGTGAAGTGGATCGCGCTGGAGCGGAAGGACCGGAAGGGCTGGCTGATGGTCTTCGCGAGCTGGTCGGAGAAGGACGCGGACGCCGCGGTCTCCTTCGTGACGGGGGCCCCGGGCCTCGACCCGAAGGGCTTGAAGATCGCCGACGCGGAGACGGGGGAGGCGATCCCCGCGGCCGGCGGCGCGTTCACGATCCGGCTGCCGGCCCCCTACGGGGCGCGGGTGGTGCGGACCGACCCCGGAAAGCCTTGAAGTCGATCGTCCACCCGGGGTAATGTCGCCTGACCGGACACGGATGCAGGCACCCGTCGCCCCCTCATCGGAGCTGGACCATGAGCACGCCCCGCCGCATCGCCCGCCGCGCTTTCGTGAACCGGACGCTGGCCACCGCCGGCCTCGTGGCCGCCCAGGCCGCGGGCCGGGCGCCGGCCGAGGAAGCCCCCGCCAAGCCCGAGTCCGAGCTGCCGCTCGGCATGATCGGCAAGGCCCGGATCAGCCGGCTCCTGCTGGGCGGCAACCTGATCGGCGGCTGGATGCACGCCCGCGACCTGAAGTACGTCGACAAGCTCTTCAAGGCCTACGCCACGGAGGCGAAGATGCTGGAGACCCTCCAGCTGGCGGAGAGCTTCGGGATCAACACGGTCTTCGAGACGGGGGCGAACTTCATCGAGAAGTACAACAAGACGATGGGCGGCCACATGCAGTTCATCCCGCACATCCAGGTCACCGCGCAGCAGACGGAGGACGCCCTGAAGGACCACATCAAGAAGCAGGTGGACACCGGGGCCGTGGCGCTCTACATCTGGGGGGTGGCCGCCGACAGCCTCATGAGGGCCAACGCCGTCGACAAGATCGGCCGGGCGGTCGAGCTGGCCAAGGTCCACGGCCTGCCCGTGGGCGTGGGCAGCCACTCGCTCCTGGTCCCGATGGCCTGCGAGAAGGAGAAGGTGCCCTGCGACTTCTACGTCAAGACGCTGCACGAGGACACCTACTTCTCGGCCACGCCCAAGGAGCTCCGCAAGGAGTTCATCTGGATCACCGGGGGGCCGGGCTGGCACGACAACATGTGGTGCATCAACCCCGAGGAGACGGTCGCCTTCATGAAGACGGTGACCAAGCCGTGGATCGCCTTCAAGGTCCTCGCCGCCGGCGCCTACCTCCCGCGGGAGGGCTTCAGCTTCGCCCTGCGGAGCGGCGCGGACTTCCTCGCGGTGGGCATGCTCGACTTCCACCTCAAGGGGGACTGCGAGGAGTTCCGGGCGGCGTACCAGCGCTACCAGAAGCGTGAGCGCCCCTGGCACGGGTAGCGGAGCCGCGGGGGAACCCGCACCGGCTGGATTCCTGTTTCCAGGACCGGGATCCCCTTCCATCCGAAAAGAAATCGTGGAAAAGCCTGCTGTGGACTGGCCCCCGCACGCCGTCGTGAAGGGCCTGGCGCTCCGGCCTCCCGCGGACGCGGAGACGCGGGTGTTCGTGCTGCGGGATCCCTGAGCGCCGCGGGCACCGAGTCCGGACAAAGCACGAAGACGCGGAGATCACAGAGAACGCGCGGAGAGACATCCACCAAGGGCTCCTCCGCGATCGTCTCCGTGCCCTCGGTGCCTCCGTGCTTTGTTGTTTGCGGCCGGACTCCCTTCAGCGGTTCTCCTTCACCACCAGCGCCCCGAGGGGGACGCCCATCGAGCGGGCGAGGACCGCGCACTTCACCTTGAGCAGGAAGAAGATCCGTGTCCCTGTGATCACGTCCAGCGTCTCGCAGTTCCCCTGCCCCTTCGCGATCACGAGGTCCGCCTTCGCGAAGCGGCGCTGGAAGTCCGGCGCGCAGCGGTCGAGGATCGTCCCCGGGGCGTCCGAGCCGTTGTCGATCACCTCCACCAGCCCCGGCAGCCCCGCCGCCTCCGCGTCCTCGCGGAGCGCGTCGTTGAGGATCGGGGCGCCCCGCACCACGAACGTCACCCGCTCCCGCGGGAGCTGCTCGACCAGCAGCCGGTCCAGCACGATCTCGCCGGCGTTGTCCCCGAGGTAGAGGATCCGCGTCGACGATCCCACCGCCTCCTTCAGCCGGGCGACATGGTCCACCGCGAGCGGCGCCGTCAGCGCCGTCTCGATCGCGCCGTCCAGGTCCTCCTCCCGCACCGCCGCGTTCAGGCCGAAATCGATCAGGTTCCCCGCGATGGAGACCCGGACGGCGGCGTCGAAGGGGTCCTTCGCCCCCCGGATGCGCCGCCGCAGCGCGTCGAGGCGTCCCAGGACGAACCGGTTAAACCGGGCCTTCACCTCCCGGTAGGGGTCGCCGTCCGCGCCGGCCGCCTTCACGAGGCGGTAGACCTCGTGCGCGGTGCAGGGCGGCGGCAGCGTCAGGTCGGCGGCCGCCAGCCGCTTCAGAACGTCGCGCAGGAGCGCCTCCTGCCGCGCCGCGTCGATCCCCCCGTGCCGCGCCGCCTGCGCGGCCTGGTGCAGGAAGCAGGGGAGGCACTCGAGATCGGCTTTCATGCGGGTCTCCGGGATTTCAACAAACCGCCAAGGCACCAAGATGGATGCAGGACCGTCACAAGAATTATTCCCGGCTGTATCCTTGGCGCTCTTGGCGCCTTGGGGTCAGCTCATATCGTCCTTCGCGCTCCGCCAGCTCGCGGAAGCGCATCAGCCGTTCCGGTCCGACACACGGCGCGACCGAGCAGGCCGTGGAAAAGATGTAGCCGCCCCCCGGCTTCCCCGCCGCCAGCGTGCGCCGCAGGGCCGCCTCGAAGGCCGCGTCGTCCGCGCGGAGGAGCGTGTTGACCGAGTCGACGTTCCCCTTGAGAAAGACGCGGCCCCCGAGCCGCCGCTTCGCCTCCGCCAGCTCGACCGTCCCCAGCGGCGGCGGGTCGAGCGTGTCGATGCCGTCGAGCCCCGTCGCCTCCATCAGGTCCAGCCGGTCCCCGATCGCGCCGCACGTGTGGGTGTAGACCGGCAGGTCGGGGCGCTTCGCCTTGACCGCCGCGATCAGTCGGCGTTCGTACGGCAGGACGAACCGCTCATAGTAGGCCTTCGAGATGAAGCCGGCGCCGGCGAAGGCGGAGGAGACGAGGAGCGCGTCGATGCCGCGCGCCGCGTAGGCGAGCGCCAGCGCGACGGGGGCTGCCGTGAGCCCCTCGAGGATCGCCTCGCCCTTCGCCGGGTCGTCCGCCAGCCCCATCAGCCCCCCCTCATACCCGAAGAGCTCCATGAAGTGCGTGAAGGGGGAGAAGACCTCGGCGTGGACGGACGCGTCGGCCCCGGCGCGCCGCAGGGCCTCGTCGACTGTCGCCAGCATCCAGGGCGGGACCTCCGCGAGCGGGCCCGGCCGTTTGCCGCGCAGGACAGGGACGTGGTAGACACCCCAGGTGTAGAGCGGGAAGTCGTCGATTCGCGCCAGATCCCCGGGCACGAAGGAGGCGAAGTCGGGGCGTCCCGGCCGATCGGGCGCCGGCTCGTGCCGGCAGGAGTCGTCGGGGGGGGCGATCGTGCGCGCGCCGTCCTTCCAGTGCACGACCTCGCCCTCGGAAGTCGCCTCGATCCGCGCGACGTCCTCCATCCACGCGGGGTCGCGTCCCGGGAGGTTGACGAGAAGGCCGTCGAAGCCGTACCGCTCGCGCAGGCGGAGGAGCGCCTCGGCGAAGCCGGCGGAGGTGAACCAGACGTCCAGCGGACGGAGGTCGGCTTGCAGGAAGTAATGGCCGAGCGAGAGCTGGCACATCGCGGGGACGCGGTCGGGGACGCCCTTCCGCATCACGACGGCCATGCGTTCCTTGGAGGTCATGACTCCGCCATGCACGAGGGGCGGGGCTTGTCCCCGCCCGGATGTTGTCCGCACATCCTAAACAACTTCCGGGTCGGCCACAAGGGCCGCCCTTCGCGCGGATGGAAACGTCCTGCCGGAGGGGGGTATCACCCCCAAACGGCGCGGCGGCCGTATGCCGCGCCGTTTGGAGGCCGGACGTCTCCACGGGGACGAGCGAAGCGAGTCCCCGTGGAAACCTCAACGGATCATGACCAGCAGCATCTTGAACGGCTCGACGGCGTGGAGGGCGTGGGGGACGCCGGCCGGCATGACGAGGAACCCGCCGGCGCGGACGTCGTGGGGCGCGCCGCCCACCGTGATCCGCGCCGTCCCGTCGAGGATCTGGACGAACGCGTCAAACGGGGCGGTGTGCTCGCTGAGGCCCTGGCCCTTGTCGAACGCAAAGACGGTGATCGTCCCCTTCGGCTTCCGGGCGATCTCCCGGCTGACGACGGAGCCCGGCTGGTAACCGACCAGCCCGGCGAGATCCTTCGGGCCGGTCTCCGGCGCGACGCGCTCCGGCTTCTTCCTGGCGGTCATGGCTCGGGTGCCCTCCAATAAGGCTTCGCGCGTCCGTCCTCGCGGTGTCACACGTCCAGCTTTCCCCAGTCCAGCAGCCGCCGCTCCCCCTGCAGGGCGCGGATGCCGGTGACGTCCTGCGTGACCTCCATCGTGCCCCGGTAACCGCCTGTCGCATCGCGCAGGGCGAAATAACGGATGTG